>JAENXP010000519.1 GCA_016649475.1 Burkholderiales bacterium
CCCCGTTCTGTGCCTGCGCATGCAGCAGGCTCGCCTCCAGTGTGGCCGCGACCAGGGTTTCCAGGTTTTCGCGCCCCAGCTGCGCATCGGCGTATTTGCTGTCGATGATTTCGCCCTGTTCGGTCAGGCGCAGCATGCCGTCCACGCTGCCCGGCGGCTGCGCCAGTATGGCGGCGTAGGCGGGCCCGCCGCCGCGCCCGACGGATCCACCGCGTCCATGGAACAGGCGCAGGCGGATGCCATGTGTGCGGAACACGCCGACCAGGCTCTGTTCGGCCTGGTACAGCGCCCAGTTGGCGGAAAGATAACCTCCGTCCTTGTTGCTGTCGGAGTAACCGAGCATGATCTCCTGAACGTTTCCGAGTCCTTCGACCCACTGCCGATAGGCATCGAGCGCGAACGCCGTCGACATAATGTTGCTGCAGCCCGCGAGGTCCGCAATGGTCTCGAACAAGGGAACGATATTGAGCGCCAGCCGCGCCGGCTTGCCCGGCAGGAGCAGCCCGACTTCTTTCAGCAGCAGGCCGACTTCGAGCAGGTCGCTTACCGACGCGCAATTCGAAATGATGTAATTCCGGATCGCGGCGTCGCCGAAGCGCGCATGAACCTGCGCAGCCGCCTGCAGAATCTCGAGCTCGCCGGCCGTCATCGAACTGTATTCCAGGTGGCGCGAATACAGCAGGCGCGGCCCCGCAAGTTCGTGCATGAGCAAAGCCACGCGATCAGGCTCGGACAGCGCCGCGTAGTCCTCGTGCACGCCGGCAAGGCGCAGCAGCTCGGCCACCACGGGTTCGTGCACTGCCGAATTCTGGCGCAGGTCCAGCGATGCCAGATGGAAGCCGAACACTTCTATCGCGCGCATGAGGGGCAGCAAGCGCCGTTCGGCCAGTGCGGTGGAGCCGTGGTTGGCGAGCGAATTCGCCACGATTTCGAGCGCGGCGCACAATTCCGCGCTGCTGCGGTACGGCACCCCGGTCGCATGCGGTTCGCGCGGAGGCACATAGCCGCAAAGCGCACGCGCGGTCGCCGCCAGCCGCGCATAAATGCCGATCAGCGCGCGCCGGTAGGGCTCATCCTGGCGGAACGGGGATTCGTCGCCCGCGGCATCGGCGAGAGCCAGCAGCCCGGGCGTGACGCTCACCAGGCGCGCGGCGATCGAGAGTTCGCCGCCGAGCAGGTGGACTTGCTGCAGGTAGTGCGCGAACGCCAGCCGCGCCTGGCGCTCGATCGCAAGGCGCAGCACTTCGGCGTTGACGTTGGGGTTGCCGTCGCGGTCCCCGCCTATCCAGGAGCCCATGCGCAGCAGCACCGGCAGATGCCGGTGCGTGCCCGTGTACGCGGCGAGGCTGCGCTCCATCTGCGCATATAGCTTCGGGATCTGCACCAGGAAGGTGCTGCGGTAATAGGACAGCGCGTTGTCGATTTCGTCCACCACGCGCAGCTTGGTCAGGCGCAGCATCGCCGTCTGCCACAGGGTGAGGATCCAGGTGTAGAGCTCCTGCTCGAGCTCCTCCTGCTCTGCGGGCAGCAATTGCTCGCGATCGCGGCGCTCGAGCAACTGCGCAATTTCGCGCTCGCAGTCGAGCGTGCTCTTGCGTTTTACCTCGGTCGGATGCGCGGTCAGCACCGGACTCACCAGCGCGCCGTCGAACCATGTCTGCAGCGCCTCCGCCCCCACGCCGGCTGCTTTCAGCTGCGCCAGGACCCGCGCAAGGCTGCCCTCGCGCGGCGGCAGGCCTTCGTACAGTCGCGCACGGCGCTTGCGCTTTTGATGCCTGTCCTCGGCGATGTTGAGCAGGTGCAGGAAATAACTGAACGCGCGCACTACGTCCAGATTCTGGCGCCGCGACAGGCTGTCGAGAATCCCGGTCAACTCGGCCCGCACCGCGGCGGCCTCGCCCGGATCCCCGCGGCGAAAGCTCACCGCAGTCTGGCGCACGCCCTCGATTAGTGCATAGCCGGCCTCTCCGGTACGCTCCTGCAATACCCGGCCCAGCAGCCGTCCCAGCAGGCGCACGTCTTCGCGCAGTTCGGTATCCAGCTCGTTCTTATCGTTCAAGTGCAGGCGTCCGTTTCCAATTGAGGATTATGCTTCCCCAGACAAAGCACGTTTCGCGCCAGGCAGCGGCCGCTCAGGTGCGCCCCAGCACGGAATCGGCGACGAAGGGATTGGTCTCGCGCTCCTCGCCGAAGGTCGAAGTGGGGCCGTGACCCGGGACGAAGGTAACGTCGCTTCCGAGCGGCCATAGCTGCTCGCGTATCGAGCGCAGGAGCGTTGCGTGATCGCCGCGCGGAAAATCGGTGCGCCCGATGGACCCGGCAAACAGCACATCGCCCACCAGTGCCAGGCGGTACTCGGGGCTGAAGAAAATCACGTGGCCGGGCGTGTGTCCCGGGCAGTGGCGCACCTGCAATTCCACCTCTCCGAAGCGCACCGTATCGCCGTTTGCAAGCCAGCGCGCCGGCGTGAACGAGCGCAATTGCGGAAAGCCGAAGCGCATTCCCTGCTGCGGCAAATCATCGATGAGAAAGCCATCGTCGCAATGCGGCCCCTCGACCGGCAGACCAAGCTCGCCCGACAATTGCGCCGTGCCGCCGCAGTGATCGATATGGCCGTGGGTGAGAAAGATCTTTTCCAGTTCGACGCCCTGCTCCTTTACCGCGTCGAGGATCAGCTCCAGGTCGCCGCCGGGATCGACCACGGCAGCTTTGTTGGTCTGCTCGCACACCAGGAGCGAACAATTCTGCTGGAACGGCGTGACCGGAATGATGGCGACTTTCACGCGACCTCTAAAAAGCGGCGGAATCGAATGACCGCAAAAGCGAATTCTACCCTTTCGGCCGGCTTGCTCACGTGCCGGCTGCTCGGTTCAGAGCCTGTCTCTTATACAATCTCCGAGC
>JAENXP010000731.1 GCA_016649475.1 Burkholderiales bacterium
GCGGTCGGTGCCGCCGATGCGATACTCGCCATCGCGGTATTCGATATCGGCCGGTGCCGCCTCGAGCAGGCTCGCCGCGGCGTCCTTGCCCTGATCGATGACTGCGTCCGCGGCGCTCATGGCGGCGACACCGCCGATCGCAAGAAAACGCGAGCCGCCGGTCATCCCCGATGGCACGAGGTCGGTGTCGCCCTGCACCACGCGGATCCGGTTCGCATCCAGCCCGAGCCTGTCCGACAGCAGTTGCACGAACGTTGTGACATGGCCCTGACCATTGTCCTGCATCCCGGAAAATAGCGTGACACTGCCCTCCGGATCGACCTTGAGACTGACCGTATCGCCATCGCCGCCGCCGCAGCGCTCGATATACATGGCCATGCCGATGCCGCGCAGCTTGCCCCGCAGCTTCGCTTCGGCACGCCGCGCGCCGAATCCCGCCCAGTCGGCTTTTTCCAGCGCGGCCTGCATCACCGCGGCGAAATCGCCCGAGTCATAGCGGCTTTCGACCGGCGTCTGATAGGGCAGATCCGCCGGCCTGACGAAATTGCGCCGGCGCAACTCATCGGGTGCGAGCCCGAGTTCGCTCGCCGCCACGTCGATGACGCGCTCGACCAGGTAGATCGCCTCGGGGCGCCCGGCGCCGCGGTAGGCGTCCACCGGCACGGTGTTGGTGACCACGCCGCGAATATTGGCGTAGATCGCCGGGATGCGGTACACGCCCGAGAGCATGGGTAGCGCGAGCTGGGGAATGAAGGGCGCGTAGTTCGACAGATAGGCGCCCATGTTCGCGTACGTAGTCACGCGCAAGGCGAGAAAAATACCGTTCGCGTCGAGCGCCAGTTCGGCAACGGAGTAGTTGTCGCGCCCCTGCACGTCGGAGACGAAGCTCTCGCTGCGGTCGGCGGTCCAGCGCACCGCGCGCTTGAGCCGGCGCGAGGCCCAGACGACCAGCGGCTGCTCCGGATGCAGAAAAATCTTCATGCCGAAGGCGCCGCCGACGTTGCCCGATATCACGCGCAGCTGTTCCTTGCCGATCTTGAGCACATCTTCGGCCACCTGGCCGTGAATCACATGCGGTCCCTGGCTGGGCGTGTACAGCGTCGAGCGCCCGCTCGCCGGGTCGTAGTCCGCCAGCGCCGCCCGCGGCTCGATCGGATTCGCGACGACGCGGTTATTGACGAGTTCGAGCCGGGTGAGGTGCGCAGCGCCTTTGATCGCCGCGTCGACAATCGCCTTGTCCGTCCCGGCGCCGATGTCGAAGCAAAGATTGTCGACGATGTGGTCCCAGGTGCGCGGCGCCCCCGCCATCGCCGCTGTGCGCGTGTCGGCGATCGCCGCCAGTGGCTCGTAATCGACCGCTATCAGTTCGGCCGCATCCTTCGCCTGCGCCAGGGTCTCGGCCACCACCAGCGCCACAGGGTCGCCGACGTGGCGCACGCGTTTCAGTGCCAGCACCGGCCGCGGCGTGTCCGCGCGCGGCGTACCGTCGATATTGGTGACCGGGACCAGGCAGGGAATATCGCCCAGACCGTCGGCGGCGGCGTCCTCGCCGGTCAGCACGGCGAGCACGCCGGGCGCCGAGCGCGCGGCCGCGGTATCGATTTCGAGGATGTTCGCGTGCGCGTAAGGCGAGCGCAGGACGCAGGCGTGCGCCGCGCCGGCGAGCGCGAAATCGTCGGCATAGCAGCCGGCGCCCTGCACCAGCGCCGCGTCTTCGATGCGGGTGACCGACTGGCCTAATGCGAATTTGGACATATGAGCAACCTTCTAACGCCGCGAACTACAGGACCGGGATTCTAACTATATACGTGGTGACTCGAATCGCGCACCTCGCTGTTGCAGGGTTGCAATGTTGCGCGGACGAGAACCCATCCGCGCGCAATCGGCGATCTTGCATGAAACCCCCGCACCATCTTTGCC
>JAENXP010000213.1 GCA_016649475.1 Burkholderiales bacterium
CTCGCGCGCCTGGGCCTGGCGCCCGCCGATCTCGCGGGCATTCTCGTCACCCACGAACACAGCGATCATACCGCCGGCGCCTGCAAGTTCGCGCGCAAGCACGGCCTGCCGCTCTGGCTGACCCACGGGACGCTAAAGGGTATCCCCGGCGACGCGTCCGGCCTGCCGCAGGTAAACATCATCGACAGCCACAGCCCGTTTGCCATTGGTGAGCTGCAACTGCTGCCTTTTCCCGTTCCGCACGATGCTCGCGAGCCCGCGCATTTCGTGTTTTCCGATGGCGCGCATCGCCTGGGCGTGCTTACCGATACCGGCGCCGCCACCAGCCACATCGAAGCCATGCTCTCCGGCTGCGATGCGCTGGTGCTCGAATGCAACCACGACCTCGATCTGCTGATGAACGGGGACTATCCACGGGCGCTGAAAGCGCGCGTTGCCGGCCGCTACGGCCATCTGGATAACGAGAGCTCGGCCGGTCTGCTGGCCGCGATTGACCGCAGCCGCTTGCAGCACCTGATCGCTGCGCACCTGTCGCAGCAAAACAACACGCCGGAGCTCGCACGCCGGGCATTGGCGCAGGCGATGGGTTGCGCGCCCGCCTGGATCGGCGTGGCGGATCAGGATGAAGGATTTGCCTGGCGCGAAATCGCTTGAGGCGCATCCTTGGAGTCCGTCGCAAAATGAATGTCGCAACAGCCAATTTGGCGGAGCATGAGGGGACGCGTCCGCTTTTTTGCAATGAACTCGTGGCCGCTACAGCGGGCACCGCAGAATCCGGGTACCGGCTATAGACCGCTGGTAGTCGCGGAAATGGCCGGGACGGAACTGTCCCAGATTTCCAGAAATCGCAGGTATATGCCCTGGCTTTCCTGTTCGTCGTTGAGCCGGAGCGCGGCGCGCGGCTGCGCCTGCACCGGGCGGCGCACTACATGCAGTTTGTCCGCGAGCACGAAACTGTCCTGTGCGCGGGCTGCGTCGTCCCGGGTCTGATGAATAAAGATGCGTTCGCTGAAGCGGCGCAGCAGTTCCAGCAGGCGCGGGCAGTGGCTGCGGATGTAATCGGGGTCGTGCACCGCGATATACAGGCGGTTGTCGCGGCCGCGCAGAAGGAACTCGCGCAGGAGTTCGTGCGTACGCGGCGAATCGATTTTCAGATAGAAAAAGTCCGCATCGAATATACGCAGCTCGCGCTGCGCCAGTCCGATCAGGCGTTCCATCGCCTCCAGGTATTCCTTGCGCGTAGAGAGCAGCACGCGTTCGGGTTGGGGAGCATCGGATTCTTCAGTCATGTTGCGTCAGCCGGCATTAAGAAGACTAACTGGGCATCCCGCATTATAGCCACGCGTTTGTTGCGTGTGCGCAATACGCCCGTTTTTGGGGGCTTCACGAATTCCCCGAATGGTTTAGAATCGTCCGCAAGGTGAAAACAAAAATGCCGCAGATCGGGCAACCAGCGCCCGTCTTTTCCCTCGCCGACGCCGACATGGAGTCGGTGGGGCTTGCTTCGTTCAGGGGAAAGAAGAACGTCGTGCTTTATTTTTATCCCAGGGACGGCACGCCGGGTTGCACCCTTCAAGCGATCGAATTCTCCGATCACGACGAAGAGTTCGCGCGGCATGATTGTGCGGTGCTGGGGGTATCCCCCGACGAGTGCATTTCGCACGCGGAGTTCCGCGACAAGCACGGCCTGTCAGTGTGCCTGCTCGCCGATCCCGAGACGGAGGTGTGCGAGCAATACGGCGTGCGCGAGGTGAAAGTGTGCGACGGCGTGAAGAAGACCTGCATCGTCCGGGCCACCTTCGTGATCGACAAGAAGGGCCGGCTGCGGCACGCGCTCTACGGCGTCGACCCGCGCGGACACGCGATGGAGGTCCTGGAGTTGATAAAAGAGATCAACCGCGAATGCAAATCGCCAAGGACACGGTAGTCGCGCTCGAAGTGCATTTGTCCGACGTGCACGGTAACGTGATCCAGCAATCGGCCGAGGCGGTGCAATACCTGCACGGCGGTTATGACGGCATTTTTCCGGCGGTGGAAGAGGCGCTGCAAGGCAAGGCGCCAGGCGACAAGATCGAGGTGCGTCTCGAACCCGAGGACGCCTTCGGTGAATACGACGCCGAGCTGGTGCGCATGGCCGAGCGCGCGCAGTTTCCGCCGGAACTGGAAGTCGGCATGCAGTTCGAGCAGGAAAGCGATGCCGAGGACGAGTTGCTCATCTTCACGGTTACCGACGTTGCCGGGGATCAGGTGGTGCTGGACGGCAATCACCCCCTCTCCGGAATGGCGCTTCAATTTGCCTGCACGGTGGTGTCGGTGCGTGCCGCGACCGACGGGGAGATCGAGCGCGGCTACGCCGACGACGATTCTGCCGGACCGCTGATTACCGTCCTGCAGTAGTTGCCGAAGACAGCGGCAGGCGGGCACGCGCTGGCCCGATTGGCGCCGAAAACAAAACGGCAAATGGCGTTGTCCAGGGGGGAGGTGGTATGTCAGGCATGCTCGGAGTGGTCAGCTACGGGCTCGGGACGGTAGTCGGATTCATCGTCATCGGCGTACTGGTGTTCTGGTTTGTCCAGGACATCACGCAGAAAAAGCATGCCGTGCTGCGAAATTTTCCGGTGGTCGGGCGGCTGCGCTACTTTTTCGAGAAACAGGGAGAATACTTCCGCCAGTATTTCTTCATGAACGACCGCGAAGAGCTGCCGTTCAATCGTTCGGCGCGTTCATGGGTGTACCGGCTTGCCAAGGCCGAGGGCGGCATCATCGGCTTTGGCTCCACCAGCAACACCAGCGAACCCGGCTCCATCCTGTTCGTCAACGCGCCGTACCCGGTGCTCGATGAGGACCGGCTGCCCACGCCTTCGCTCGTGATAGGCGAAGGATTTGCGCGCGAGCCGTTCGAAGCGAAGTCGATCGTCAACATCAGCGGCATGAGCTTCGGCTCCATTTCCGCGCCGGCGGTGCGCTCGCTGTCGCACGGCGCATCCCTGGCCGGTTGCTGGCTGGATACGGGCGAGGGCGGGCTGAGTCCCTACCACGTGGAGGGCGGCTGCGACATCATCATGCAAATCGGCACCGCCAAGTACGGCATCCGCGACCGGGACGGCAACCTGTCTGCGGAACGTGCGAAGCAACTGGCGCCGCAGGTGAAGGCGTTCGAGATCAAACTGTCGCAGGGGGCCAAACCGGGCAAGGGCGGAGTGTTGCCGGCGGCCAAAGTGACCGAAGAAATCGCCAGTATCCGCGGCATTCCGCTGCGCCAGGATTCGATCAGCCCGAACCGCCACCGGGATATCGCCAATGTGGAGCAACTGCTGGACAAGATCGCCTATCTGCGCGATCTCACCGGAAAGCCGGTTGGGGTGAAGACTGCCATCGGCGGCTGGCAGTTCATCAATGAATTATGCGACGCCATAAACCGCCGCGGCCTGGGATATGCGCCGGATTTCCTTGCCGTCGACGGCGGCGAAGGCGGCTCGGGCGCCGCGCCGCAAGCGCTGATGGACCATATGGCCCTGCCGATTGCGGAGGCGCTGCCGCGGGTGGTGGATGCATTGATCGAGTCGGGCTTGCGCCCGCGCATCCGCGTAATCGCCGCGGGCAAGCTGATCACCTCGGCCCGGGCCGCCTGGGCGCTGTGCGTAGGCGCGGATTTCGTGAATACCGCGCGCGGCTTTATGTTTTCTCTTGGATGCATCCAGGCGCTCAGATGCCACCAGAACAGCTGTCCCACCGGTGTTGCCACGCACGACAAACGTCTGCAGCGCGGCCTGGTGGTGGCGGAAAAAAGCGTGCGGGTCGCGCAATACGCGACGGGCATGAACCGGGAGATCGACATGATCGCCTACTCCTGCGGCTGCCGCCACGCGCGCGATCTGCGGCGCGAGCACGTGCGTGTGGTGCAAAACGCGGGCCAGAGCGTGGCCTTGAATATCCTCTATCCCTACCCCGAGGCGGCGTCCAAGATCAGGGCGGCGTAAGGGTTGTTTTTATCCGGGTTGTTTTTATCCAAGACCGCCGATTGCGCGCGGACGGACTTTCGTTCGCGTGCAATCGGCGATCCGCGCGGACGGGACGCCCTCCGCGCAAGTGCTATCGCAGCAGTTCGATCTGTCGTCCTAGGTCGATAGATATTGACGTAGCGGGCATTGCGCGCTCCGCGCGCCAACCGCGTTTTTCGTACGGATGTGCTTTTCATCCGTACGAAAAACGCGGTTATTGGTAAAAGCAACAACAGTGGCCTTGTTTATGGTGCCACGTACACTGGCGTTGCCTCAGCAAATCGTTTTGTTGAGCAGCACGCGCGCCGCATCGATCACTTCGCTTGCGCAGATGCCGATCGGCCCTGCGCCCGCGAGGGCGAGCGCATCCGCAGCAGCGCCGTGCAGCCAGACTGCCGCCGCGGCTGCCGCGCGGGCGTTCGCGCCCTGCGCCAGCAGCGAGGCGATCATGCCGGTGAGCACGTCGCCCATGCCGGCCGAGGCCATGCCGGGGTTGCCGCTCGCGTTCATCATCCAGCTTGCGTCAGGACTGGCGATGATGCTGCCGTTGCCTTTGAGCACGGCGACTGCGCGGTAGCGTTGCGCCAGCTCGATTGCCGCCTTCAAGCGGTCGGCCTGCACTTGCGCAGTGGTGCAAGCCAGCAGCCGCGCCGCTTCCGCGGGGTGCGGCGTCAGCACGCACGGCGCGCCGCGTTTAGACAAGCGTGCCTGCAGCGTCTTGCTCGCCGCGATCAGGTTGAGCGCGTCGGCATCGAGCACCAGCGGGACGCCGGCGTCGAGCACGTCGCGCAGCATTTGCTCCGCCGACTTGGCCGTGCCCATGCCGGGGCCGGCAGCGAAAGCCGAAATAATCCCGGCCTCGAGCAGTTCCCGCGGCGTGCGCAGCATCAGCTCAGGCTGGTTGTAGTCGAGATCGGGCGGGTGCTCGGCCAACAGGCCCAGGAACACCTTGCCGGCCCCGAGCTTCAACGCGGCGCGCCCGGCCAGCACCGCCGCGCCGACCATGCCATATGCGCCGCCGAGCACGCCGACGCTGCCGGCCATGCCTTTGTGAAAATTTCGCGGCCGCGGCGACAGCGCCTGCCGCAGCGACTCCGCCGCAGTGGCGGCACCTTTGTTTTCCAGCATCGACCGTACATCGAGCCCGAGATCGGCGACGCGGATTTCACCGTCGAGCTTTCCACAATGATCCGGGCCGTCCAGGGTGAGCAAGCCCGGCTTGAGCGCGATGAACGTGATGGTATGCGTCGCGCGCACGGCCGTGCCCATGATCGCGCCGGTATCGGCATTGATGCCGCTGGCGATGTCCAGCGCCAGCTTGGGGCAGGGCAGTCGGTTGATGCCGGCGATGAGCTCCGCGTAGCCGCCTTCCAGCGGGCGCGCCAGGCCGATGCCGAACAGACCGTCCACGACCAGATCCGGCAGTAGCGCAGCCGGAGGCGCGGCATAGGTATTGC
>JAENXP010000279.1 GCA_016649475.1 Burkholderiales bacterium
GAATGCATTTGAAATGATCGCATCGGAATCATTCGTACCCTGTGTCGTTGCGAAGGGCTGCGCGCCGCTTGGTGTCGAGCTGTGCTGAAGATTGAGGTATCCATATCCAGCGAAGAATATGACGGCAATGAGAAGGAGCTTCTTCATTTGCCCGTCGTCCAACCACCGGTTGAAATTCCGCTGGATTCGGTCCAAGCAATGACGGTGAGCGTCTTCAACTTCGGCTTGAGTGGATGGTGTTTCATTTGGGTTTCTTCGGCGGAAGCGATTGCACGAACTGATGGCACATCCGCACCCAATCCGACAGCTCCGAGTCGAGCTCGTACCCGGGGGGATCTACGAAAACATATCCTTTCATCGGCTTCCCGGTGAAATCCATCTCCCGAACGTGGGATCCTGCGCGGCCAGCTTACCCTCGGGCCCTTGATTCCTCAACCACGTCAATCGGCATGGGCGTCAGGGGACATTTCGTTTATTTTGAATTGGCCTCTACTACTAGGTACCCAGAAAGCGGAAATCCGGTTCCGGCTTTCTGCCGCTGACGATATCCGCGATCGCCGCACCCGAGCCGCAGGCCATGGTCCAGCCCAGGGTGCCGTGGCCAGTGTTCAAATACAGATTGGCGTAGCGGGTGCGGCCTATGCAAGGTACCCCGCCGGGCGTGGCCGGTCTCAGCCCGGCCCAGAATTCAGCTTGCTCCGGCCGGCCTGCTTGCGGAAACAGTTCAAAAGTACGCCGGACGATGGCCCGGCAGCGAACTTCGTTAATTGCATTGTCGTATCCGGTCAGTTCGGCCGTGCCGGCCACGCGCAGGCGGTTGCCCAGACGCGACATGACCAGCTTGTGCGCGCCGTCGCTGATACTGATCTGCGGCGCGACATCGCCCGGCGCCAGCGGCAGAGTGATCGAATAACCTTTAAGCGGATACACCGGGATCGATATGCCCAGGGGGCGCAACAGCAAGGGGCTGTAGCTGCCGAGCGCCACGACGTAGGCATCGGCCGCGATCGACTCGCCCTCGCCCAGGAGCGCGCGCACGACACGCGCGCCCTCGGTCTCGATGCGCTCGACGCGACTGCCGTAGCGAAACTGCACGCCGCGGGCCGCACACAGGCGCGCCAGTTCCTGGGTGAATTTGTGCGCATCGCCGGACTCGTCCGATGCGGCCCACACACCGCCGGCGATGGGTGTGGTGCTGGCGGACAGCGCGGGTTCCAGCTGCACGCACTCGGCGGCGGTCAGATCACGCAGATCGACGCCGTGTTGCCGCTCGGCGCCGGCGGCTGCAAGCGCCTCACCCAGGGCGTGGTGGTCGTGATACAGGCGGAGGATGCCGCGCGCCTGCCGCTCGTACTGGATGCCGGTTTCAGCGCGCAGCGCCTGCAGCTGCGCCTTGCTGTAGTGATTGATGGCGGCGATCTGCGCCGCATTGGCCTTGGTGCGCGCGGGCAGGCATTCGCGCAGGAAGGCCAGCCCCCAAGCCCACTGGTAGGGATCCGCCCGCAGGCGAAACAGCATGGGCGAATCCTCGCGCCCCAGCCACTTGAGCACCTGCTTCGGCGTGGCCGGATTGGCCCAAGGCTCGGCGTGGCTGGTCGATACCTGCCCCCCATTGGCGAAGCTGGTTTCCATCGCCGCCGCTGCCTGGCGATCGATGAGTGTGACCTCATGTCCGGCACGTGCCAGATACCAGGCACTCGTCACGCCGACGACGCCGGCACCCAATACCGCAATTTTCATTTTTGGAGTGATTCAGGGCCGGACCACAAAGGCGCAGCCCGCTTGCGCACCACGGACGATACCCAGCTCCCCCGACTACTCTTCAGCCTGAGTAAGCGACCACTTCCTGGCGCTGCTCTCCCAGGCCCTGGATACCCAGATTCATCACATCGCCGGGTTTGAGCCACACCGGCTCCGGTTTCATGCCCATACCCACCCCGGGCGGGGTGCCGGTGGTGATGATGTCGCCAGGCATCAGCGTCATGTATTGGCTCACATAGGACACCAGCTTGGCCACACCGAAAATCATGGTGCGGGTATTGCCCTTTTGCATGCGCCGGCCGTTCAAGTCCAGCCACATGTCCAGGTTCTGCGGATCGCGGATTTCATCGGTGGTCACCAGCCAGGGGCCGATGGGGCCGAAGGTATCGCAGCCCTTGCCCTTGTCCCACTTGCTGGACTGCAGCTGGAAGCCGCGCTCGGTCACGTCGTTCACGATGCAATAGCCGGCGACATAGTCGATCGCCTTGTCCTCGGACACGTACTGCGCCTTTTTGCCGATGACCACGCCCAACTCGATCTCCCAATCGGTCTTGGTCGAGCGCTTGGGCAGGACGACCTTGTCGTTCGGGCCGTTGATCGAGGTGGTGGCTTTCATGAACACGATCGGCTCGGGCGGAAAGGCCATGCCTACTTCCTGCGCGTGGTCGGCGAAGTTCAGACCGATGGCGACGAATTTGGAAATCCCGACGTACGGCACGCCGAGGCGCGGCTCGCCTTTCACCAGCGGCAACGTCTCCGCCTTGATTTTGCGCAGTTTTGCCAGACCTGCCGGCGAGATAGTCCCTTGGTCGATCTGGTCCACCACGGCGGAAAGCTCGCGGATGTTGCCTTGGGCATCGATCATCCCCGGCTTCTCGAAGCCGTTCTTACCGTAACGACAAAGTTTCATGTTTTCTCCGTTGCTAGGGACCCGGACCAAAAAAAGCAGGGTATTTCACTCAACAATTTCGCGTATTTTACTTAGCAATTGCCAAATTCCCAACTGTTTCCACGGATTTTTCCGCTTTCCCGCTGGTTTTACGGCCATCCGCTTCAGTTCAGCCTGCGATCGAACCCTCAACAGTGCAAGATTACTTGCTGCTGAGCCTTGAATCGTCCGGTACTGGCGTCAAATCGTCATCCCGCCGTCCACCGAGAACGTGGTCCCGGTGGCAAAGCTGGATTCGTCGGAGGCGAGGTAAATGAACAGCGGCACCATGTCCTCGACCGTACCCAGCCGGCCCATGGGCTGGCGTGCGACGAAATCCTTGCGTGCCTGTACCGGATCGGGCAAGGCATTGATGCGGTCTGCCAGCGAAGGCGTGTCGATAGTGCCCGGACATACCGCATTGCAACGTATGCCCTGTTTGACGAAATCGGCCGCGATGGACTTGGTCAGTCCGATCACCGCAGCCTTGGATGTGCCGTAGACACAGCGATTGGGCAGTCCTTTAATGGTCGATGCGATCGAAGCCATGTTGATAATCGAGCCGCTTTTCTTTGCCAGCATGCCCGGCAGAAAGGCGCGTGTGACCAGGTACATGGAGCGCACGTTCACGTTCATGCTGAAATCCCAGTCCGCGGGCGCGCAGTCGAGCACACTGCCATGGTGCACATAGCCGGCGCAGTTGAGCAGGACATCGATCGCACCGACTTCGGCGGCAAGTTTCGCGATCGCCTGCTCATCGGTGGCGTCGAGCTGCCGTGTGGTAATGCCGGTGACGCCGGCAAGTTCGTCCAGAGGCCCGGACTTGAGGTCGGTCGCCCAGACTTTCGCCCCTTCTGCGGCAAAGGCTATGGCCGCGGCCTTGCCCATGCCTTGCCCCGCCGCCGTAACGAATGCCGTCTTGCCCGCAAGTCTGCCGCTCATTGAATTCTCCCAGTGTTGCGACGAATGATACGCGCAAAAAGTATAGCGGCCAAAACCTGGCCGGATTGGTGCGTCGCCGCATAGCCGAATCGCCGCCCGCGCACCGGATGACGAGCGCATAATTGGTCCGACCACTTGACCAGGGTCCCGGCCCGCGGCTATGCTTGCTTTCCGTCCGCGTCTCGCACAACAACCATAATCCATGCCGCTTCAGACCGTCGAACCGCGCCGCTTGTACCGCCAGATCGCCGACCAGATCGGCGTGCTGATCAGCGAAGGCGAATACACCGCGGGCTCGCGTCTTCCAGCCGAGCGCGATCTGGCGAAGCAGCTCGGCGTTTCCAGGCCCTCGGTGCGCGAAGCGCTGATCGCGCTTGAGGTCGAGGGTCTGCTCGACGTACGCGTGGGTTCGGGCATCTATGTGACGCACCCGGGGAAACGGCGCCAGCGCGATGCGCTGCAAGGCGCTTCGGGGCCGTTCGAAGTCATACACGCGCGCTGGCTGATCGAGGGCGAATGCGCGGCGCTTGCGGCCAAGAGCGCGAATCCGGAGCAGCTAAGCGCGATACGCAAGGCTCACGCCGGCATGATCAAGGAAAGCAAACACGATCACAATCCGCTGGCCGCGGACCGGCTGTTTCATGTAAGCATAGCCGAGGCCAGCGGCAACAGCGCGCTGGTGCTGGTGGTCCAGACGCTGTGGGACCAGCGCATGGGGCCGCTGTACCGCAGCCTGGAGCGCAAGCTCGAGTACCCGAAAATGGCGGCCGAGACGGTGCGCGAGCACCAGGCGATCGTGAACGCGATTGTGCGGCGTGATGCGCGTGCTGCGCGCAGCGCGATGCGCCGGCACATGAACCTGACGCACAATCGATACATCAAGGAATGGAGCGTAAGTAAAAGTAACTAATGGGCTATTTCAGAATTATTGAAATAGCCTCTGACTTAGAGGAGTATGAGGGGATACGCCCGAAGGTCTCGATCCCCC
>JAENXP010000394.1 GCA_016649475.1 Burkholderiales bacterium
CATGGCCGTAGCCTGCGAGCTGCTCGGCGGCGCGCTCGCCGCCGGCCTCGCCTGCAGCGGGCCGGCCAGCGGCGAAAAGCGCGTTCTGAATGGCATGCTCACCATCATTCTCGATCCGAAGGCGATCGCCGACGTGGCGACTTTCGAGCGCGAGACGCGCGCGTTCCTGGACTGGGTCAGCGCATCGCCGCCGCGCGCGGGCTTCGACAAACTGCGCCTGGCCGGGGAGCCGGAGCGCGAATGGCGCGCCAAACGCCTCGCCGAGGGCATCCCCGTGGACGCGAACAGCTGGAACGAGATCCTTGCTGCCGCGGCGCGCTTGAAGGTCGATCCGGCGAAAATCAACCGCCTGGCCGGGATAAAGGTCTGATCGAGGCAGCGCGTTCCAGGCCGCGGCTGGCCTGCGGCTGGCCAATGAGGTAATCTAGAGGCCGAAGTTTTACGCCGAAATGCCGTTCTGAAGGAACGCCTTCGTGTTGTGCCGGGTACCTGTCCTTGTTCTCTCCGCAGCCGTGTTGCGCGGCGACGCCCGTTACCGGCGGCTATCGCCGTCTGCAGGCTAGGTGCCGCGGTGGGTGCGCACAGGGATTCTTTCGGTACCCTGGATTTTCTGCGCAACCTGCCACTGTTCCGCGATCTCGACGTATCCCAGCTCGAAGCCATTGCGGCCGCCACCACCGAGCAGCGCGTGCACGCGGGTACGGAACTGTTCCGCCGCGGCGATCTCTGCGATGGCATTCACGTGGTCGTGCTCGGCCGGGTGAAGCTCGCCCTGCACGCGCCCGCGGGCGCGCAGAAGGTGATCGAGATAATCGGCCCGGGCCAGAGTTTCGGCGAGTCCGTCATGTTCATGGGCAAGCCCCATATGTTGTACGCCGAGGCGCTGGCCGATTCGCTGCTGCTCTTTATCCGCAAGAACGCGCTCCTGGAGGCGGTGGCGTGCAGCCCGCAATTCGCGCGCCGCATGCTCGATGAGTTGTCGGCGCGTCTGTACCGCTTGGTCGCCGACATCGAAGGCTATACCCTTAAAAGCGCCACCGCGCGCGTCACCGCTTATCTGCTGGCGGCGCTGGCCGATGGCGCGAGTCCGGGGCAGACGGCCGATGTCGCGCTGACGGCGAGCAAGAGCGTGCTCGCATCGCGGCTGAACATCACGCGCGAACATTTTTCGCGCATCCTGCATGAGCTGTCGCAAGCGGGGCTGATCCACGTCAGCGGCCGCAATATCCATATCCTCGACGCAGCCGGGCTGCGCCAACGCGAAAACTAGATGAGTGTGCCGCTGCAAGTGGTATGCCCGCACTGCCACGTGATCAACCGCGTGCCGCCCGAGCGGCTGGCCGAGGGGGCTGTCTGCGGCAAATGCAAGCAGGCGCTGTTTGCCGCGCACGCACTCGAGCTCGACGGCGCGAACTTCGATCGCCATATCGGCGCGAGCGACATTGCGCTGCTGGTGGATTTCTGGGCCCCGTGGTGCGCGCCCTGCCGCATGATGGCGCCGCATTTCGAAAAGGCGGCGGCGGAACTGGAGCCAAACATGCGCCTGGCCAAGCTCAATACCGAAGCCGAACAGGACATCGCCTCGCGTTACGCCATCCGCAGCATTCCTACACTGGTCATGTTCCGCAGGGGCAGAGAACTCGCGCGCCAGTCAGGCGCCATGGACGGCCCTGCCTTGATCCGCTGGGCGCGCAGCCAGGTCTAAACGGCGCATTCCGCATTGCCCAAACGGACCCCGACTTCAGGGGCGCGGGAGAGGATGCTTGCCGACAAATCGCAGCGAGCCCCGCGATTCAGCTGACGGTGTGAACGTCGCCGCGCTCCGGCGCCTCGACGCTGGTCCAGCCGAGTTCCTTCCTGACCCGGTCGGCAAAACCGGTCGCGGTAGCGCGCTCGCCGTGGACTACAAAGCTGCGTCCGGGCGCGCGCGCGAAGCCGCGCAGCCAGGCCAGCAGCCCGTCGCGGTCGGCGTGCGCCGAGAGGCCGCCTATGGTGTGCAGTTGCGCACGTACCGGGATATTGTCGTTGAAAATGCGCACGTTGCGTGCGCCGTCCACCAGCCGGCGGCCCAGGGTTCCTTCGGCCTGGAATCCGGTGATCAGCACGGCGCACTCACTGCGCGGCAGGTTCCAGCGCAGATGGTGCTTGATGCGGCCGGCATCGCACATGCCGCTTGCCGAGATGATCACGGCGCCGGACCGGATCTGGTTGAGCGCCATCGATTCCTCGACTTCGTGCGTGTAGCGCAATTGCAGTTCGGCCGTACTGCTGCGCATCCAGCGGTCGAGTTCGCGCACATCCGGGGCGAGCAGTTCCAGGTGACGGCGCGTGATCAGCGTGGCTTTCTCGGCCATGGGCGAATCGATGAATATGCGCAGCGGCGGCAATTGGCCCGAGCGCGCCAGCCCGCCCAGGGCATAGAGCACGGCCTGGGTGCGGCCGACGGCAAAGGCCGGAATGATGACATTGCCCTTGGCGAGCGTGCCGGATATGGCTGCGACCAGTTCCGCCTGCGTCTGCTCGGGTGCCTTGTGCAGCCGGTTGCCGTAGGTCGATTCGATCAGCAGCAGGTCGGCGCCGTCGATGCGCCGCGGCGCCGGCAGCAGCCCGTTCGCCGCCTGGCCCAGATCGCCCGAAAAAATCAGCCGGCGCGTACCGGCGGCGGTTCGCGCACGGACCTCGACTATGGCCGAGCCGAGGATGTGGCCGGCATCGTGGAAACAGCAGACCAGGTCGGGGTGCGGACGAAATTCGGTCTCGTAGGCGATTGTGCGCAGTTGTGCGAGGCAGGCCCGGGCCTGGCTCACGGTGTACAGAGGCGTCACGGGCCGGCGGCGGCGGGTGTCGCGGTGGCGCGAGCGCCATTCGGCCTCCTTCTCCTGCAGGTGCGCGCTGTCGGTGAGCATGACTTCGAGCAGCTCGGCCGTGGTCGCTGTCGTATGGATAGGTCCCTTGTAACCCAGGGCGGACAGGCGCGGCAGCAGGCCCGAATGGTCGATGTGCGCGTGGGTGAGCAGGACGAAATCCAGGCGGCGCAAATCGAAATCCAGCGCCGCCAGGTTTTTCTCCCAGGCATCGTGCCCTCCCTGGAACATGCCGCAGTCCACCAGAAAGCGCGCATCTCCGGTATCCACCAGGGTGCACGAGCCGGTCACCTCGCCCGCGCCGCCGAGGAAGCTAAGTTTCATGCCTGAAAGAGTCCGACCGGCTGGTTCGCATCGGGACCAGTCTGAGCCGGAAAAGCGGCGCGTGCTTGATCAATATCAAGCGACACCGGCGTAGTCTGGGTAGCATGCTAACTGAGAGGAGTCTGCCGTGAAACACGCGCTGAGCACCATCAAGGCCGAGCACCGCAAACTGGCGGCGATACTGCACAACCTGCACGATCTGGTGGAGCAGGTGCGCGGCGGCAGCGGCCCCCCCGATTTCGCCGGTCTGCGTGCAATGCTCTATTTTCTGGACGCTTTTTCCGCGCGCATGCATCACCCCAAGGAAGACGAATTCCTGTTTCAGCCCTTGCGCGCGCGCGACGGCGACACTGCAGCGATCATCGACGATCTGGAGCGCGAACACGCCTGCGGCGCGGCGGCGATGCGCAGCCTGGAGCAGGCCCTGCTGCGCTACGATGCCGGCGGTGAGCGCGAGTTCGCCGACTTCGCCG
>JAENXP010000856.1 GCA_016649475.1 Burkholderiales bacterium
CCATCCAGCCCGCGAGATAACCCCACGCGTTGAAGCGCCACCACACGACCTGCAGGATGTTGGGCAGCCAGATCCCGGCCATCATCAACCAGAGGGCAAAGATCAGCCAGCGCGTGATTTCCTCCATCATCAGGCCGTAGAAGAATGACCCGATGAGGAGCACGAATGTCGACGCGCGCCCGACCCATACGAGCTGCTTCTCGGTGGCGCCGGGTTTGAGGTAGCGCTGATAAATGTCGCGGGTGAAATAGAGGGCGCCCAGGTTCAGGTGACTGGAGATGGTGGAGAGGTGGATGGCCAGGATGGCGCCGAAGAACACGCCGACCAGCCCCGCCGGCAACAGCTCGAAGCCGAGGCGGAACCAGCCAAGCTCGTAGTCGGCCGCGTCGGCGATCCCCGGCATCATCGAGAAGAACGCGAGGATACCGGCCGCCCAGAAGCCGTTACGAATAAGCGTCATCGCACCGCCGGCCCACAAGCCGTAGGTCGCGTCGCGGACCGACTTGGCCGACTGGATACGCTGAGCTTCGACGTACCAGTCGATACTCGTACCCATGCCGAAGCCGCCGATGACGGAGATCACCAGCATCGTGAGCCACCAGGCGATGGGAAAATCGCCGTTGAACCAGCCGGTAAAGGCAAAGGCGTTGAGCCGCCACTGCTCCCCGAGTTCGACGATACGCTCGGTCACGCCGGCCGCACCGCCCGCGGCGCTGACGCCGACGAGAGAGACAAGGACGATGGCGAATACGGCCACGATCCCCTGGAGAAAGTCGCCCATCACGACTCCCCAGTAACCGGCCGCCAGCGTGTAAAAGGCGGTGATCAGACTGGGCAGCACCAGGCCGACCCACACCGGCCACCCGAACACCAGCATGCAGACCTTGCCCATCGCGATGCCCACCCAGCCGAGGATGAACATATTCATGAACACCTGCCAGCCGGCCATCCAGCCGCACAACAGCTCGGCGCCGAGGCCGCCGAAGCGCTGGGTCTGCCATTCGGCCTGAGTGTAGGCGAGCGAGCGGCGGAAGATGCGCGCCGAAACAAACGCGCCGATCGCTGTCCACGCAGTAAAGAAGGTGTACCAGAGGCCGCGAAGACCGTTGGCGTAGATCACGCCGGTGACCCACATCGGCGTGTCGGTTGCCGTGTGTGTGCTGAAGACGGATGACGCGGGCAGCCACCAGGGAAGTCCGCGGCCGGCGAGGAAGAAATCGCTCTCGGATCGCCGCGCGAGCCGGTAGAAGAAAAAGGCACCGCCGACCATCAGGAGGAGGAAGGCCACCGACCAGAAAATGTCGAGAATTGTGAATTTGACCATTGGCTTGTATAACGGCTGGGTTTGTTGTTCAGTTCGACGTCGACCGGGACGCGTGGCTAACGGCCAGGGCAGATTGTAACAAGGCTCGCCGGTCGCCGCCAGAGCTAAGGACCGCCCCGCCCGGCGGCGCCTGTTTGTGCCGCCCCGGCCACGGTGTATCTGTGGTAGTATTGTTCGGGAGTTCTAAGTTATTGAAAAAGGAGAAAACC
>JAENXP010000178.1 GCA_016649475.1 Burkholderiales bacterium
ACCCGGCGACATCGTCGCCGCCGTGATGCTGGGCGCGCTGCTGATTCACGATGTGGTGCCGAGCCCGTCCTTCATCACCGATAACGCGGTGCTTGCCTACGGCATATTCATTGCGTTTTTCATCGCGCATCCGATCATGATCATGCTGCAGGCGGTCTGTCTGCGTGGCTTCCTGCTGGTCACACGGGTGCCGATGTATACCCTCGCCGCGGTGATACTGGCCTATTGCGCAATCGGCGTGTTTGCGCTGGAGAATTCGACCCACGATCTGTGGACGGTGCTGATTTTCGGCGTCGTTGGTTACGCCATGCGCGTGTTGCGCTTCCCGATCGCACCCATGATTCTGGGCGTCGTGCTTGGCAATATGGCCGAACTCAACCTGTCGCGCGCCTACGCCACCGCCAGTGACATGACCATGTTCGTGACCTGGTTCGTACTGCGTCCGTGGTCCGCGTTCTTCCTCCTGCTGGGTGTTTTCTCCGTCGGCTTCCCCTGGTACCAGAAGGAATACGGCAAGAAGAAATGGACGCTGGTCTATATTCCCTTGATGGCGATTGCCCTCGCGATACCGATGTTTTTCATGCAAGGATCGGTTCGCACCATCGTGGCCGCAGCGTTGCTTGTATGGGCCGCTTTTGCACTCTGGAAGCGACACGCCGGGGGCTGGAAGCTGGATGTCCAGGAAAATCAGCTCGCGCGGGTGCAGGAGTAGCCTGGTCGAGACTTGCCGGTGAGGCTGGATTTCCTAAACTGAAATTACCGGGCGCTTGGCGAGATATCCGGCAGAAGCGCGGCAACGGATTGTGGCGCTGGACGTGGCGAGGAATCTCGACCAAGCGAGTGTGCCGGAATTTGCCCTGGTCGGTGGCGGTTCCACTGGCCTCAGACGGACTCCCTCTAAGCGGACGTATGCCGGTCGCAGAACGAACCAAGCCTGTCTCCGGCAAATTTTGAGAGCGGCCCTTTCTTTGCGGCGATGCGCGTATTATGCGCAGGTAATTCTCGCCGAGCAGGCATCATTTACGATCAACCGGCCTCCCCATGAACAATACGCCTTCCTACACGCCGCCCAAGATCTGGTCTCCCGGCAAGGAGAACGGCGGCCGTTTCGCTAACATCAATCGTCCGACCGCAGGTGCGACCCATGAAAAGGAACTGCCGGTGGGGCGCCATCCGCTGCAACTCTATTCTCTAGGCACGCCCAACGGCGTCAAGATCACAGTGATGCTGGAAGAACTGCTCGCTGCGGGATACAGCGGCGCCGAGTACGACGCGTGGCTGATCCGAATCAGCGACGGCGACCAGTTTGGCAGCGGATTCGTCGCGGCCAACCCGAACTCGAAGATCCCGGCACTGGTGGACCGCGGCGGACCGACGCCGGTCCGGGTGTTTGAATCCGGCGCCATCCTGATTTATCTGGCCGAGAAGTTTGGCGCCTTTCTCCCAACGGACGCTGCCCGGCGCGCCGAATGCCTATCGTGGCTTTTTTGGCAGATGGGCAGCGCGCCCTTTCTCGGTGGCGGCTTCGGCCATTTCTATGCGTACGCCCCGGTCAAGATCGAATACGCGATCGATCGCTACGCGATGGAGGTCAAGCGCCAGCTTGACGTGCTTGACCGTCGCCTCGCGGAGAGCCCCTATTTGGCGGGCGACGAGTACACCATTGCCGACATGTCAGTCTGGCCCTGGTACGGCACGCTGGCCAAGGGTCACCTTTACGAGGCCGGCGAGTTCCTGCAGGTTCAGGACTACACCCACGTGCTGCGCTGGACGAACCAGATCGGCCAACGTCCGGCCGTCAAGCGCGGCCGCATGGTCAATCGCGCATGGGGCGAACCGTCCAGCCAATTGCACGAGCGTCACGATGCCGGCGACTTCGAAACCAGGACGCAGGATAAGCTGGCTGCACCGCTCTGATGCTCGACTCCCCTTCCGCCCACTCGGTGTGATTCTGATCCCGGTGAGCGCGAATGTTCAGTATATCTGAGGATCGCCATGAGGCGCTGCGGTTGTACGCCATGCCCATGGTCGCCCGTTCCCTGCCCTATTGCGGAAGTCCTACCGGGCACATCCTGCGACAGCGATTGCCCGTATTGTGTTGAAAAACTCGACATTACACGGACTGCAATACTTCACGAGATGCAGATCTAATCGCATATGGCGTCGAGTTTCTGTTTGCAAACTTGTTTAGAGGGCTTGCGCCGCTTTTACTCCATCCGCTCGTAGGCACTCAGTGGAAAAATATCTGCGCGCCCTATGAGGGCTGGAAATTTTCTGAGTTCGGCAACGGAATAGCCGGACAAATGTCGTTCAGGTGCAAGAAAATGACCGGTTTGAGCTGGCGATGCTCTGCGAATGCGCAACCCGAACAAACGACCGGTTTTCAAAATCGCGGAGGGTCACTCTCGACCGAAGCTGACTGCCAAGGTCGCAAAAAGTGGACGTTCAGTGTCCGAAACAAGGCGCAACGGATGCCGCGTAGATGTTTCGAACAACTAACTATTGGAATTGGATCTCGCCGCGCGCTCGCCGCTCCATAGGCAGCAAGCTGTGATAGATGAACGAATTTATCGGCGTCTCGACACTAACTTCCTTACCAAGGCGGACCACCGCGCCGTTTTGCTGTTCCAACTCGGATGGCCGCCCGGCCATGATGTCACGCTGCATTGAGGCGGTTCCGGCTTCGGGGAGTTTGTCGCATCTTGCGATAGTGGCGTTGACACTGTCCGGTGCGAGACTCACGCCTCGTGCTCGAGCAACTTCATACGCTTCCGTCAACGCCCGCCGGAGCATCTCACGGGTCTCGGGTTGGCTCCGAAACGTACCCACCGGTGATCGTGTAATCGCGCCGAGTCCGCTCCAGGCACTAATGAACATAAACTTGTCCCACATCGCAACCGTGATGTCGGATGAAACGTTTGCCTTTGCGCCCTCGGCGTTGTCTATGGCCTGTTGCAGTTTCTTCACCCGCTCCGTGACCCGGTTGTCCAACTCTCCGAACGTAATGAAAGGCTCAGCCCCGGCGTGCCGAAGATGCCCCGGTTCCACCAAAAACACTATGATTCCACATAAACCACCGAGGACGTGGGCTTCACCCAGTACCGTCGTTAATTGCGCAGGCGCCTCCACCCCGTTTTGTAGCGGGACCACACAGGTGTTCTTCCCAACCAATGGGCGCATTGCCTCTGCCGCCTCGGGAACCTGCCATGCCTTGACGCCGACCAGAATGACATCGACCTCTCCAACTTCACCTGGCTTATCGGTAGCGTTCAAGGTATCGAGTGAGAAATTGCCCGCGAGGCTATCCACTCGCAATCCGTGTCCTTGCATCGCCTTCAGGTGCTCTCCGCGCGCAATAAATGTTACGTCCTCTCCCGCTTGTGCGAGTCGTGCACCGAAGTAACCACCGACCCCACCCGAACCAAATATTGCGATTCGCATTTTTCCTCCCCTGCCATCGCTGGCTCCTGCCGTGGCTCATTGGAAGCGAACTGACCACTAAAGGCATTATAGGACGCGAGAACCGGGATATATACTGGGAGATACGCCTGTTTCAGGGAGGTGAGAATGAACCCTGTTTATCTTGGTGGGTGCCAATGCGGTGCAATACGTTACGAAGTGAGGGGTAAGCCAATGCGCACGTATGCGTGTCATTGCACGATTTGCCAGAAACAGTCGGGAAGTGCGTTCGGGTTGTCGGCGGTGTTTCCGGGAGGCAGTTTCACCGTGACGAAGGGGCGCATGGCGCATTTCGTTCGGACCGGGCGGGACAGAAGCTTTCGTTGTTTCTTCTGTCCAAGCTGCGGTACGCGAATTTGTCATCAGATATTCACAGAGAAGGGAGACTTGCCACAGATCAATCTGAAGCCTGGAACCTTTGACGACCGAGGCTGGTACAAGCCTGGCTGCCACCTGTGGGCCGAGAGCGCGCAACCTTGGGTTAAGTTCTCGGATACTGATGTCGTGTTTGCGCAGCAACCGAGACCTGACGAGATGCCTGTCTTTTCCGGATAGTAAATTGCCAGCCGGTTCCTGTTTCGGCGTTACTCCGCTTAATAATAGAGTGCGTTTTACCAGACGACGAATGGCTGCTCCGGAGCGAGGGCGCGGGTTGCCGGCCATGGCCGAACTCGGTCTAGCGGCGGTGGCAGAAAGCTGCCATTCGTCCTAATCGCGCCAACGCGTCGGTATCTAGAGCAAGCACGTGTGCCCGGATTCGCTCCGGTCGTGGACCCGAACCAGTCGCGGGACCTTTTTCTTTGCTTGCTTTCCATTGGGCAAGCAAAAGAATTTGGCCGGTCGCCGGGCCGCCCGCGGCATTCTTAGGTACAGTTACGCCTCCGGCCAGGACGCCGCCCGGCTGACAGGGATAATTCTTGGCAATAAAGAAAATTACCGGCAACCCCGTCGGCCTCATCGCCTGGGTCTGTCTCGCGCATGTCGCGAGCATGCTGTGCTACGCGATCTACCCGACTCTGCTGCCGCAACTGCAGCTCGAATGGGGCGCGAGCAATTCCGCCGCGGGCCTGATCTCCGGCATGTTTTTCGCCGGCTACATGGCCTCGGTGCCGGTGCTGAGCGGCCTCACCGATCGCATAGACGCGCGCCGCGTGTATTTGTTCTCCAGCCTGCTCGCCGCCATCGGCTGCCTCGGCTTCGCACTGTTCGCGCAGGGTGTCTGGACCGCTGCGCTGTTCCAGGGGATTACCGGCGCAGGCATCGCCGGCACCTATATGCCCGGCCTGAGGGCGCTCACCGACAACCTTGCTGACAAGGCGCAGGGCCGCGCCGTGTCCTTCTATACTGCGGTGTTCGGCGTCGGCGCGAGCTTCTCCATCCTGCTTGCGGGCGGGATCTCCGCCGCGCTGGACTGGCGCTGGGCTTTTGGCTTGTGCGCGCTCGGCCCGCTCGCCGCCGGCCTGATGATCCTCACCGCGCTGCCGCACCGCCGCCCGCCTGCCGCCGGACCGAGGGCCTTGCTCGATTTGCGGCCGGTGCTCGCCAATCGTGCGGTGCGCGGCTATATCTTCGGCTATACGGTGCACTGCTGGGAACTGTTCGGCTCGCGTTCCTGGATGGTGGCGTTTTTCGTGTTCAGCCAGAGCCTGTCGGGGGGCGGCCTGTGGCCGTGGAGCCCGGTGCTGATCGCGGCCCTCGCCAATCTGTTCGGGCCGGGTGCCAGCGTGCTCGGCAACGAGCTGGCGATGCGCTACGGCCGCAATCGCGTCGTGCCCGTGATCATGGTCTGCTCCGGACTGTGCTCCTGCCTCTTCGGCATGTCCTCGGGCATGCCCTGGTACGCGATCGTTGTACTGGCGCTGGTCATGCTCAGCCTGCACATGGGCGATTCCTCGGCATTGACCACGGCATGGTGGCCAATTCCGATCCGACCATGCGCGGCGCCAGCATGGCGCTGCATTCCATGCTCGGCTTCGGTGCCGGCTTCATCGCGCCGCTCGCTTTCGGCGCGGTGCTGGATGCGGGCGGTGGCAACGCCAGCCCGGAAGCATGGATGCTCGCCTATGCCAGCCTGGGAGTGATCGGGGTGTTCGCGCCGCTGATCCTGAAGCTGCGGTGAACCCGGCCGACAAACCTCTGGTGCGCGAGTGGGCGGTCCTGCTGGTGCTGGCCGGTGTGCAGATCAGCCACATTCTGGACTTCATGATTCTGATGCCGCTGGGGCCGCAGTTCATGCGCATGTTCGCCATCGGCCCGACGAAATTCGGCTTGCTCGTGTCGGTCTATACGTTCACCGCGGCCGCAGTCGGATTCGCCGCGGCGTTTTTCATCGACCGCTTCGACCGCAAGAAATCGCTGCTGATCCTGTACGCCTGTTTCGGCGCAACCACCTTGTTCGCCGCCTCCTCCG
>JAENXP010000021.1 GCA_016649475.1 Burkholderiales bacterium
CCGGTGGGCGCGAACGCGCGGGCGGCGATCGAGGCATGGTTACAGGCGCGCGCCCTGCTTGCCGGCGCCGGGGTGCCGGCGCTGTTCGTCGGTGCGCGCGGTGAGCGCATTGCCGCCGGCGTGGTGCGTGCGCGCCTGGCGCTGTGGGCCAGACGCGCCGGGCTGCCGGTGCACGTCCACCCGCACGTATTGCGCCATTCCTTCGCCACGCACGTGCTGCAATCCTCGGGCGACTTGCGCGCGGTGCAGGAGATGCTGGGGCATTCGAGCATTTCCACGACCCAGGTCTATACCCACCTGGACTTTCAGTACCTGGCCAAGGCCTACGACGCCGCGCATCCGCGCGCGAAGAAGAAATAACGACCATTCGTATTACGCCATCTCTGCCGGTCCCCTCAAAGGCGATCGAGATGATCGCAACGACGGATTCGAGGCTAGCGCAGTGTCTTCGATTACATCGAGATCTTCTAGAACGCGAAACACCATTACGGTCATGCGGACGGACTTTTCTCTGCAAAATTCGAACGGCATTGTTTCAACCAATTCGAAAGTGTCTACAAAAGCCGGGGCGATTTACTTTTCTTTTATAACCATATCCGTTAAGCTCAATTTGCTTGCAAATAAATAAATACAAGGAGGAGACCAACATGATCCGTCACATCGTCAGGTATGCATTGATCGGTTTGGCAATCGCAGCTGCTCCCGCTCATGCAGAGACCAAGTTACTTTTCAGCATCTTCTTTCCGCCGTCGCACTTCATACAGCAGGTCATGCGCGAGTGGGCTGCCGATGTTGAAAAGGCTACCGACAACCGCGTCAAGATCGAGTTTGCCGCGGCCTCAATGGCGCCGCCACCGCAACAGATGAGCGCCGTGCATTCAGGCATCTTCGATATCGGATTCACTGCGAATCCGTTCATCAAGAACAAGGCGCCGTTGATTGAATTCTCTTCGCTGCCCTGGCTGGTATCCGAAACGGAAGCCGCCTCGGTAGCTTATTGGCGCACCTATCAGAAAAGCCTGGCAGACAAGCATCAATTCAAGGACGTGCAACTGCTGTCGCTGTTCCATGCGGCTGGGGGGCAGCTCTACAGTCTCGACGAGACGCCAATCAATTCGGTCGAAGAGTTGAAGAAGCGCAAGATGTGGGCGCTGCCAGGGCAGGCGGCCGGTCTGTTGAAGAATCTTGGGCTCAGTCCGGTCACGACCCCGGCGGTGAAAATCAGCGAGCCCGTTTCGCGCGGGGTGGTCGAGGGCTACTACGGCATGAGCCCCGAGGGAGCGCTCAGCTTCAAGGCTGCGCCCTACACCAAAGTCATCACCTTGTTCCCGAGGGCCGCCACATCGACCAGTTTTTCGATGTTCATCAACAAGGGCAAGTGGGCCAAGCTGTCCAAGAAAGATCAAACGGCAATACTTGCGGTGTCCGGCGAAAAGCTGGCCGCCAGCGTGGGCAAAGCCTATGACAATGCCGCGGCGGATGCGCTGAGCAAGATGAAGGCTAGCGGCATCAAAACAGTCGACGCCGACCCCGGTTTCTATGCAGCGTTGCAGAAGGCTGCCGGCGCTTCCTTTAAACGCTTCAATGCAGTCGCGGCGAAAAGCAAGATTGACGGCGACGCGTTGATCGCCCAATTCAGGAAAGAGTACCAAGCACTGGCCAAGCACTGAAACTACCGGGGCGGTTCGGTGCCCAGGGCTATCGAACTGCTTTCTTCCAGCCGCGCGGGACAAAGGAACACCTATGGCGCATCAGGCTTGGGCACAGGCCATCTATCGCGTCGGACAGATCGTAGGCGCACTATCAGCGGCAACCATTGCACTACTGACGGTTACCGATGTCGCACTTCGTTACCTCTTCAATAGACCGATCTTCGGAGCTGCCGAGATAACCAATGCACTGCTCGGTGTGCTGGTGGGTGCCGGTTTGATTGTCGCCGCCGGTTTGCGCATTCACATCCGCATCGACATGCTCGAAATGCCTCTGCGCAGGCAATTCCCGACAGGCTATCCTCGCTGGAACCGCGTGAGCGAATTGATTGGTATGCTCGCGTTTGCCGCCCTGTTGGTAAGGCACGCTTGGCACACCATCTCGGATCGCGAATTGACTGCCGTGCTGGAATTTCCGATCGGGTGGGTTTTCGCAGTCGTGGCTTTGCTCACGTTCGGCGCGGTGAGCGTACTGGCGAGCGGCTACCAGCCGTTGTCGGCTGCGGAGGGCGAGCATTCGTGACGGCTTCGCTGATCGGCTTTGCCATTCTCATTGCGCTGAGCTTTACCGGTATCCCCCTGGCATTTGCAACGCTGCTTGTCGGCTTCGTCGGATTCGGATTGATCCGGGGCTGGGAGTCGACCGTTGCAATGTCCGGCCAGCAGATCGCCGAGATGATCGTCAATCCGAATCTTGTCGTCGTGCCAATCTTTATTCTGATGGGCGAGTTCATTCGCCGCGGGGGAATCGCCGACGAGCTATACGAGTTCGGCAATGCGGTTGTCGGCTGGCTTCGGGGCGGGCTGGCAATGTCGACAGTGCTGGCCTGTGGGGCTTTTGCCGCCGTATGCGGCAGTTCGGTGGCTACGGCGGCTACGATGACCAAGGTCGCGATGCCGCCAATGCGTCGCTATGGATATAGCGACAGTCTGTCAGCCGGCACGATCGCAGCCGGCGGTACGCTGGGCATACTGATTCCACCCAGCATCATCATGGTGATCTATTGCATCTTCACCAACGAAGACATCGGCCGCATGTTCATGGCGGGTGTGCTTCCGGGGATGTTGATGATGGCGAGTTTTTTGGTGACGGTCGCCCTATGGGTCCGATTGCGTCCTGGTGCCGCGCCTGCTGGCATGCCTATGGCCTGGGGCAAGCGTATCGCAGCGCTGAAAAAGACCGGTGCTTTCGTCGCCTTGTTCCTGACCGTACTTGGAGGAATCTATCTGGGAGTATTTACCCCGACGGAAGCCGCCAGTGTCGGCGCTATCGGCGCATGGTTGTTTGCCTTCGTGCGCGGCTCAATGCGTAGCGCGCGCGAGTATCGTGAGGTCATCGGCGGCGCGGCCGGCATCAGCGCGACGATCTTCGCCATCGCCTCCTGCGCAGTGGTGTTCTCGCAATTTGTCAACGTCACCGGCATGCCCTATGCGCTGCTCGATCTTGTCAACGCCTGGGATCTCAGGGGCACCAGCCTGGTGCTGGCCATAGGCGGATTGTGCATCGTAATGGGCATGATTTTCGAGACCCTGGGGATCCTGGTGCTGATCGTGCCGATGTTCCTGCCGGCACTCGAAGCGCAGGGGGTGGACATGCTTTGGTTCGGAATCCTAGTCATCATCCTGATCGAGTTGGGCTTGATTACGCCTCCGGTGGGCATCAATGTATTTACCGTCAAGGCTGCCCGTCCGGACCTTGAGTTGTCGCACATTTTCATCGGTGTCGGTCCATTCGTGATCGCAATGCTGGTCACGGCGGGTCTGATAGTGGAGTTCCCGTGGATCGCCACTGGACTGCCGAACCTGATGCGTTGAGGACTGCCATGTCGACGACAGTACGCAATATTCTCTTTTTGATGATGGACCAACTGCGCTGGGATTATCTGTCGTGTTACGGCAGCAGCCCGATGCAGACTCCGCACATCGACGCGCTGGCTGCGCGCGGCGTACGTTTCACGCGCGCCTACGCACAGGGAACCAGCTGCGGCAATTCGCGCGCCAGCTTCTATACCGGCCGCCATGTACGTTCGCACGGCGCGACCTGGAACGATATCCCGTTCGAGTTGAATCACTGGACGTTGGGCGACTATATGCACGAGCGTGGGCTGCAGACCGTACTGATGGGCAAAACGCACATGCAGCCCGACCGCAACGGTTTGGCCAGATTCGAGCTGGATCAGGGGCGCGGCGTGGGACAGTCGCTTGCCGAATGCGGTTTCGTGCTCGGGGAACACGACGACGGCCTGCATCCGGAAGGCCCGATGGGGTTCTACTCTGCGCGCGCGCCCAAGTACAACGAATATCTTCGTGCGCATGGTTTTGGCGGACGCAATCCGTGGCTGGAGTGGGCGAATTCCGGCGTGGATGAGGCGGGCCGCATCGTATCCGGTTTTTACCTGGAGAATTCACATCGCGCGGCACGTGTGCCCGCCGAGCACAGCGAAACCGCGTACATGACCGGACGGGCGATGGAGTTCATTGAAGGTGCTGGCGAGATGCCATGGTGTCTTCATCTTTCCTATATCAAACCCCACTGGCCGCTGATCGCGCCTGCACCCTACCACCAGCTCTACGGGGCCGAGGATGTGCCGGCCGCCGTTCGCAGCGAGGCGGAACGAGCGGCGGCGCACCCGGTGATGCAGGCCTTCATGAATCATCGCCATTCGCAGACGTTCTCGCGCGACGAAGCGCGTCGCCGCGCGATTCCGGCATACATGGGTCTGGTACGCCAAATCGACGATGAGATCGGACGCCTGGTCGCTTTCTTGCGTGCGCGTAATCGGCTTGATGACACCTTGATCGTCCTGACGTCCGACCACGGTGACTATCTCGGAGACCACTGGCTGGGCGAGAAGGACCTTTTTCACGATGCAGCGGTAAAGCTGCCGATGATCGTCGTCGACCCGCGTACGGCCGCGGATGCGACCCGCGGCGGCGCATGCGACGCGCTTGTAGGTGCAATCGACCTGATTCCGACCTTCATCGACTCCCTCGGCGGCAAGCCGCCGCGGCACCGCCTCGAAGGACTCTCGCTTCTTCCTTGGTTGCGCGGTGAGCGGCCGGAGCAATGGCGTGAGGCGGTGTTCAGCGAATGCGACTATTGCCGTTTGCCGGCAGCAAAAGCGCTCGGGCGCGACCCGCTCGAAGCCCGGCTGACGATGGCCTTCGATGGTCGCTGGAAGTTCGTTCATTGCCTTGGATTTTCACCGATGTTGTTCGACCTGAAGAACGACCCGCAAGAACTGCAGGACCTGGGGAGTGCGACGGCTCACGCCGGCGTGCGCGAGCGCATGAAAGATCTGCTGCTCGATTGGTCGGCGGGGCTGCGCAACCGCACGTCCACCGACGAGACCCAAATGGCTAGCCTGACCGGCAAGTCTATCCGGCAAGGCGTGCTCATCGGCTTTTGGTCCGAGAACGATGTGCCAGCCGAGATACGGCCACCCTCCCATTCAGCGGAGGATTGAATGTCAACCGAATGTGCGCAACCGGCGGGCAGCACCCGCCTGATCTTGCTTGGCACCAAAGGCGGGCTTCGCGTCGGCGGGGAAGGGCGCGCCAATCCATCCAATCTGCTAGTGGTCAATGGCGTGCCCTATGTCGTCGATTGCGGCTACGGCGTTTCGAGGCAACTGGTGCGTGCAGGTGTGCCGCTGAATACACTGCGATATGTTTTTCTGACGCATCACCATTCCGACCACAATCTCGAATATGGACCGTTGCTGTACAACGGCTGGGCCACCGGCCTGAAGCAACAGGTTGACGTGTATGGTCCGCCCCCGCTCGCACACATAACCGATGCCTTTCTACAGTCGATGAAATTCGACATCGACATACGGATAGCGGACGAAGGCAGATCGGATCTGCGCGAGTTGATAAACACGCACGAGATCGACCGTGCCGGCCCCGTTTGCCAAAACGGCGACGTAACGGTCAGCTCATTGCGGGTCAAGCACCCGCCGATTGAAAACACCTATGCCTATCGTTTCGACACCAAGGATCGCTCAATTGTGTTTTCAGGCGACACCGCCTATTTTCCGGAACTCGCCACCTTTGCCAAAGGCGCGGATGTATTGGTGCATGAGGTGATGTACCTTCCGGGCCTGGATGCTTTGGTCAAGCGCGTGCCGAACGCATCCACCTTGCGCGAACACCTCCTGGCAAGTCATACGCTCACCGAAGATGTAGGCCGAATTGCGCAGGCTTCCGGTGTCGAGACGCTGGTGCTGTCACATCTCGTGCCGGGCGATGATCCGACCATTACGGATGAGATGTGGGCGGAAGGTGTAAGAAAGCATTTTGGTGGTCGGATTATAGTCGGCAGTGATCTGATGGAAATCTAATATTGCAGTCATGTTGAACGTTCACGATACGTTCTTCGGATCCGCAGCGGATGGTTGCAGCTCAATAGTGCCGGTATGGACAGGTTGGGGCCGTTCATGGCCGTTTGGCCCTTTTACCGTGAAAAACGGCTTATCATGCCGACCGATGAAGCAATTAATCCTCAAGTTCGGACGCGAGAAGTCGCTACTGCGCCGCCATCCCTGGATATTCTCCGGCGCGGTGGCGCGCGTGCAGGGCGACCCCGAGCCCGGTGACAGCGTGGCGGTGCGCGCAGCAGGCGGAGAATTCCTCGCCTGGGCCGCCTACAGCCCGGCCTCGCAGATCCGCGCCCGCGTGTGGAGCTGGGACGAACAGGAGGCGGTCGACGGCGATATGCTGCGTGCGCGGTTGCGCGGGGCCCTGGCGGCGCGCGAGCGGCTGCTGGTCGCGGGGGACAGCGACGCGATGCGCCTGGTGCACGGGGAATCCGACGGCCTGCCCGGAATCGTCGCGGATCGCTACGGCGATGTGGTCGTGCTGCAGTTGCTCACCGCGGGAGCCGAACGCTGGCGCAGCGAAATTACGCAAGCGGTGCGCGAGCTCACCGGCTGCACCTGCGTGTTCGAGCGTTCCGACGCCGACGTGCGCGGGCTCGAAGGTCTGCCTGTGCGCAGCGGACTGCTGCACGGCACCTTGCCTGCCGCCGGCGTGTACATGCGCGAGCACGGTCTAAGCTATGGCGTGGATGTGGCCGCAGGCCACAAGACCGGCTTTTATCTGGATCAGCGTGACAATCGCAAGCACGTCGGCGGGCTGGCGCACGGGCGCGAAGTGCTCAATTGCTTCTGCTATAGCGGTGGTTTTACGCTCAATGCGCTCGCCGGCGGGGCGAAGTCGGTGCTGTCGGTGGACAGTTCGGCCGAAGCGCTTACACAGGCGCAGGCCAACCTGCAGCGCAACGATCTGGACGCGGCGCGCGCCGACTGGCAGGACGCGGACGTGTTCAAGCATCTGCGCATTTTGCGCGACCAGGGGCGCAGCTTCGATCTCATTGTGCTCGATCCGCCCAAGTTTGCGCCCACGGCGGCGTTCGTGGAAAAAGCCGCGCGCGGCTACAAGGACATCAACCTGCTCGCGCTGAAACTGCTGCGACCTGACGGATTGCTCGCCAGCTTCTCCTGCTCCGGCGGTGTTTCCGCCGACCTGTTCCAGAAAATCCTCGCCGGCGCGGCGCTGGACGCCGGCGTGGACGCATCCATCGTCGGCCGCTACGCCGCCGCAGCGGACCACCCGGTGCTGCTGTCTTTCCCCGAGGGAGACTACTTAAAAGGGCTGCTGTTGCGGCGCAGCTAGGCGATAATCGCCCGTTCGACGCGCACACCTACATTCAGGATCGGATATGAAACCACAGGAAATGGTGCCGGTAACCATACTCACCGGCTTTTTGGGCAGCGGCAAGACCACGCTGCTCAACCGCATACTCAAGGAACAGCACGGGAGTCGCATCGCCGTCATCGAAAACGAGTTCGGCGAGGTAGGCATCGACAACGAGTTGCTGCTGCACGACACGGGTGAACAAATCGTCGAGATGAACAACGGCTGCATCTGCTGCACCGTGCGCGGCGACCTGGTGCGCATCCTGGGCGAGCTGCAGGCGAAGCGCGAGGCAAAGCAACTCGACTTCGAGCGCATCATCATCGAGACCACCGGCATGGCCGACCCGGGGCCCGTGGCGCAGACTTTCTTCATGGACGAGGACATCGGCAGCTATTACCTGCTCGATTCCATCGTCACCGTGGTCGATGCCAAGCACGCGGACAAGCAGCTGGACGATTTTCGCGAAGCGCAGGAGCAGGTGGGCTTCGCCGACCGCATCCTGCTGTCCAAGACCGACCTCATCAGCGCGGGCGAACAGGAGCAGCTGAAGGCGCGCCTGGTCAAGATCAATCCGCGCGCGCCGATCAAGCAGGTGCATTTCGGCAGCACGCCGCTGGCGGACATACTCGACATCCGCGGCTTCAACCTGAACGCGATTCTGGATATCGAGCCCGGCTTCCTCGAGGAGGAGCACCATGAGCACGACGACGAAGTGCACTCCTTCGTGTTCCGCGCGGATGCACCCTTCGATGGCGTGAAACTCGAGGAATTTCTCTCCGGCATGATCCAGGTCTACGGCCCGGACCTGCTGCGCTATAAGGGCGTGCTGTGGCTCGATCAGAACGAAAACCGGGTGGTGTTCCAGGGCGTGCACATGCTCATGGGCGGGGACGTCGGCAAACCCTGGGGGCCGCAGGAGAAACGCGGCAGCGTGATGGTGTTCATCGGCAGGAAACTGCCGGAAGACCTGTTCGTACAGGGCTTGAAACAGTGCCTGCTCAGCTAGAGGGCGCTTCCAGCTTGGCGCAACCGCCCCGGGCCGGACGCGCGCAAGCAGCATCCAAGCCGCTGTACTGAAACAAGTATTTAGGCGAACTGCGGCGTCGGACCATAGCCGTATCGTGCATTTCTGGCTGCAGCGCCCTGCTGCCAGCCGCCAGCGCCGGCGCTCGATGGAGCGGAAATCGGGTTGATTCCCGAAAAAGCGCCCCAATATCCATGAATTGACCGTGCCGGACCCGAAAAATGGAACAATTCCGTGGAACCACCATTCTGTCCGCGCGGCGCGGCCATAGCGTTGCGCTCGGCGGGGACGGACAGGTTACTCTGGGCAATATCGTAATCAAATCCGGCGCGCGCAAGGTGCGGCGCCTGTACCACGATCGCATACTCGCCGGATTCGCCGGCGGCACCGCGGATGCCTTCACCCTGTTCGAGCGCTTCGAGGCCAAGCTGGAGAAGCATCAGGGCAACCTCCTGCGCTCGGCGGTGGAACTGGCCAAAGACTGGCGCACCGACCGCGTACTGCGGCGCCTGGAGGCGATGCTCGCCGTGGCGGACCGCGAAAGCTCGCTCATCATCACCGGGATGGGCGACGTGCTCGAACCCGAACTCGGCCTGATTGCCATCGGCTCGGGCGGACCCTATGCGCAGTCGGCGGCGCGGGCACTGCTGGAAAACACCACGCTCGCGCCCAAGGAAATTGTCGCCAAGTCGCTGGGCATCGCCGCGGACATCTGCATCTACACCAACCAGCAAGTTGTGATCGAAACCCTCGATTGATGAAACTGAATTGAGGCCGGCGTTGTCAAACTCTTTTCGCGAACAAGCCATGTCGCACATGACCCCGCAGGAAATCGTCCACGAACTGGACAAGCACATCATCGGCCAGGACCGTGCCAAGCGCGCGGTCGCCATCGCGCTCAGAAATCGCTGGCGCCGGCAGCAGGTGGCCGAGCCGCTGCGCCACGAAATTACGCCGAAGAACATACTCATGATCGGGCCGACCGGTGTGGGCAAGACCGAGATCGCGCGGCGCCTGGCGAAACTCGCCGACGCGCCCTTCATCAAGGTCGAGGCGAGCAAATTCACCGAGGTGGGCTATGTCGGCCGCGACGTCGACACCATCGTGCGCGATCTGGTCGAGATCAGCTTCAAGGAGACGCGCGAGCACGCCGTGCGCATGGTGAGGACCCGCGCCGACGACGCGGCCGAGGAACGCATCCTCGATGTGCTCCTTCCCCAGGCGCGCCGGACGGGGTCCTTCGAGGCGGTGGAGGCGGGCAGCGCCGCTGTCCCGGAAACCACGGAAGCATCGGCGACGCGGCAGAAGTTCAGGAAAAAGCTGCGCGAGGGCGATCTCGACGACAGGGAGATCGAAATCGAAGTGTCTGCGACGGCGGCGCAGATGGAAATCTTTGCGCCGCCCGGGATGGAAGAGCTGACTTCGCAGATCCAGGGCATGTTCCAGAATCTGTCCGGCAGCCGCAAGAAAACACGCAAACTGAAAATCCGCGAGGCGTTCAAGCTCGTCGCCGAAGAGGAAGCGGCGCGCATGATCAGCGACGAGGATCTCAAGACCCACGCGCTTGCCAACGCGGAGCAGAACGGCATCGTTTTCATCGACGAAATCGACAAGATCGCCAGCCGCTCCGAGATGTCGGGCGCCGATGTGTCGCGCCAGGGGGTGCAGCGCGATTTGCTTCCCCTGGTGGAAGGCACCACGGTTACCACCAAGTACGGCATGGTCAAGACCGACCACATCCTGTTCATCGCCAGCGGCGCGTTCCATCTGGCCAAGCCTTCCGATCTCATCCCCGAGTTGCAGGGGCGGCTGCCGATACGGGTAGAGCTCGATTCGCTGTCGGCCGCCGATTTCGAGAGCATCCTTACCCAGACCGATGCCTGCCTCACGCGGCAGTATCAGGCGCTGCTCGAGACCGAGGGCGTGACGCTGCAGTTTCAGCCCGACGGGGTAAAGCGATTGGCCGAAATCGCCTATGCCGTGAACGAGAAGACCGAGAACATCGGTGCGCGGCGCCTGTACACCGTGATGGAAAAGCTGCTCGAGGAAATTTCTTTCGATGCCGGCAAGCGCGACGCCGAGGTGATCACCATAGACGCACCGTACGTAGATGCGCGGCTGAAAGAGTTGGCGCAATCCGAAGACCTTGCACGGTACGTCTTGTAAAAACTTCCATGGAGACAAACATGAAACATTCCACACGGGCCGTGCTGTTCGGCTCAATTGGCCTGGTGCTCGGAAGCGGACTTCCCACCAGCGTGGTTCACGCGCAGGAAGTGACCATCAGGGAACCCTGGGTGCGCGGCACTGTGCGCGGGCAGAAGGCGACCGGCGCCTTCATGCAGCTAACCGCCAGCGAGTCGGCCACCCTGGTCGCGGTGGAGAGCCCGGTCGCGGGCTCGGTGCAGATCCACGAGATGAAAATGGAAAACGACGTCATGCAAATGCGCGCCATCTCCCGGCTCGACCTGCCGGCGGGCAAGGCGGTCGAACTGAAACCCGGCGGCGGCTACCACGTCATGCTGATGGACCTGAAGCAGCCGTTGAAAAAAGGCGCAGCCGTGCCGATCAGGTTGCGATTCGAGTCCAAGGACAAGACTTTCAAGACCATAGAGATTCAGGCGCAGGTGCGCGAGCTCGGCGCCAGCCCGAAGCAATAGCACTTGAAACCCGTCATGCCCGCCCCATATTCAGATTACTGGCCGCGAGGCCGCAAACCGATAATTTTGGAAGGAGCATAGACATGGCAAATGTTTCGCGATATGACCCTTTCGGGGACGTGTTCGACGATCTTCTGAAGGGCTTTTTTGTACGACCGATGGCATATGAGGGCCAGCCCGCTGCGCCGGGACGGATAAAAATCGACGTGACCGAGAGAAACGGCGCATATGTGGTACACGCCGAGATACCCGGGGTGAAGAAGGAAGACATCCAGGTCAGCATCGAAGGCGATCAGGTTTCGATCAGCGCCGAGGCCCGCGCCGAAAAGGAAGTCAAGGAAGACGAGCGGGTGTTGCACCGCGAGCGCTATTACGGCAAGGTCGCGCGCGCGTTCCGCCTGGGTACGGATATCGACCAGTCGGCCGCCAATGCCAAATACGCTGACGGCGTGCTCGAACTGACCTTGCCGAAGAAAGCCGATGCAGCCGGACGGCAGCTGACTATTCAATAACAGGCTGGCGCAGTATCGAGAAAAGGCGGCCTGGTGCCGCCTTTTTTCGTTCCAGCGGCGGTAAAATCGATGCATCGAGCATAAGCCATTGAGGGCGAATTCCATGTCCAAGCCTGCCGTACCCGCGCTGAAGGCCCAGACCCTGGCCGAAGCGCTGCCTTACATCAAGCGCTTTCATGGCAAGACCATCGTCGTCAAGTATGGCGGCAACGCCATGACCGATCCGGCTCTGCAAAA
>JAENXP010000795.1 GCA_016649475.1 Burkholderiales bacterium
CCGTTGGAGAAATCTGCGACCTCTTTGAACCGCAAGAATGCTGGAACTTCTTCAAGGCTGCAGGATATGGCGCAGATTAAACGCAAAATGCTCTAGGCTGATCGGAACTATTTAGTTTCAACTTTAAACCCTTCCCATTTTGGCCATTGTCGCGCCAACCTCCTCTGGCAGCATTTGGCGGTGTGCCAGTTCGCGTAAGTGATCTGAGTTGCATCGGGTGACCGCCGCGACCCCTCGTGGCGGTCACTTCGGCATGGGGCGCCGCTCATCAAGAGAGGTGGCTCGGTTTGTCTGAACAGGTTCCGGGGGGTCCTTAAGTGGATTTCCGCCTCGGTTACGCTGCCACCGATAGCGGCGTCAGCGGGTTGAAGTAAGCCTGATCGGGGGTTTTGCCGTCAAGCGATGAATGTGGGCGTCGCCCGTTGTAGAAGCCGATGTAGCGCCCGATCGATGCGCGTGCCTCCGGGACGTTGGCATAGGCGTGCAGGTAGACCTCCTCATATTTGATGGTTCTCCATAGCCGCTCGACGAAGACGTTGTCGCGCCAGGCCCCTTTTCCGTCCATGCTGATCTTGATCTCCCGGCTGTCCAGCACCTTGATGAAGTCGGTCGAGGTGAACTGGCTGCCCTGGTCGGTATTGAAGATTTCGGGCTTGCCGTGACGGGCCAGTGCCTCCTCGACCGCCTCAATGCAGAAGTCAGCCTCCAAAGTGATCGATACCCGCCAAGACAGCACCCGGCGGGTGAACCAGTCCAGCACAGCGGCGAGATAGATGAACCCCCTGGCCATCGGGATGTAGGTGATATCCATGGCCCAGACCTGATTGGGCCGGGTCACGGCCAGATTCCGCAGCAGATAGGGGTATATCTTGTGCCCCGGGGCCGGTTTCGAGGTGTTGGGCTTGCGATACAAGGCCTCTATGCCCATCCGCTTCATCAGCGTGGCGACATGCAGCCGCCCCACCGCTAACCCCTCCTGCGCCAGCAGCCCCCGCAGCATCCGGCTGCCCGCAAAGGGGAATGCCGTATGCAGCTTGTCGATCCGGTGCATCAGTGCCAGATCGGCGTCTGAGACCGGGCGCGGGCGATAGTAGACGCTGCCCCGGCTGATCCCCAGCAGAATGGCCTGTTGGCTGACGCTCAGCTTTGCGGTGCTTTCGATCATCTTTTTGCGCTCGGCAACAGGCCCGCCTTGCCGAGCGCGCCGGACAAAAAATCCTTCTCCAGCGTCAGCTCTCCGATCTTCGCATGCAGCGTCTTCACATCGATGGCCGGTTCAGCTTCGGCTTTCGGCCCATCACCAAATACCCCGGTCGCACCTTCGAGCAACTGATCCCGCCATTGCTTGATCTGGTTGGGGTGAACATCAAAGTCCTGCGCCAGTTCGATCAGGGTCTTCTCGCCCTTGATCGCGGCAACAGCAACTTTCGCCTTGAATGCCGGGCTGTGGTTCCGGCGCGGTCGTCTTGTCATGTGCATCTCCTCGCTCGCGGCAATCATGCCGCTGTTGCGCAGAAAATCCACCTATCCCGCCTGTTCAGTTTTCCCGAGCCACCTCTCTCATAGCAGTTTCGCCCCTAGAAAAATGTTCTCGCGCGGCTAAGCTGGCGAAATCAGGCGTGAGGGGAAGGACAAACAATCCAACAGGAGAAACCGGGATGGCTTATGTCGATTGGAAGATCAGCACCAAAACAATCGGAACC
>JAENXP010000125.1 GCA_016649475.1 Burkholderiales bacterium
CAGCCGCTGCAGCCGCGCGAGCAGGGGCCGCGGCACCCGTTCTTCCGCGAGCTTGCGGCCGATATCGACCAGGCGGCCGTACTGCACCCCGGACGGGCAGGTGGTCTCGCAGGCGCGGCAGGTGAGGCAGCGATCCAGGTGCAGTTGCGTGCGCGCCGTGACCTCGGCGCCTTCGAGCACGCCCTTGATCAGGTAGATGCGCCCGCGCGGCCCGTCGAGCTCGTCGCCGAGCAGCTGATAGGTGGGGCAGGTCGCGGTGCAAAAGCCGCAATGCACGCATTTGCGCAGGATGGCATCGGCCTCCATGCCATCGCGCGTGCCCTTGAAGAAATCGGACAGTTCAGTTTGCATGGCGCAAACGCGGTGAAAAGCGTTTCATAGATCGGGGTACATCCGGCCGGCGCTGAATATGCCGGCCGGATCGAATGCCTGCTTCAGCTTGCGGTGGATTGTCGCCACGGCGGGCACCAGCGGGGCAAACACACCCGCGCTTTTGTCGGCCGCGCGAAACAGCGTGGCATGTCCGCCCGCCTGCGCCGCCGCCTCGCGGACGGTGCGCGCATCGGCATTGCTCGCGAGCCACCTGAGGGAGCCCCCCCATTCGATCAACTGCTCTCCCGGCAAAGCGAGCGGCGGCGCGACCGAGGGCAGCGACAGGCGCCACATGGGCTTGTCGCTCTGAAAAAAGGCATCGGTCTGCTCGCGTATCGCCAGCCAGAATCGCTCGGCCTGCGCGGCCTCCATGAGTTCGCCGCCTATTGCCTCTCGCGCTGCCTTGATCGCGCTCGCAGCACCGGACAGACGCAGCGTGAGGCCGCCGTCCGACCAGGCGCAAGCGCTGATCGGCAGCGGCTTTCCGCCCCAGTGGTTGAGCATCTCGATCGCCTTGTCCTGGGGCAGTTCCAGCTTGAGCGAGGCTTCGGCGAACGGCAGCGGCGGCACCTTGAGCGAGACCTCCAGAATCAGACCCAGTGTTCCCAGGGAACCCGCCATCGGGCGCGAAACATCGTAGCCCGCGACGTTCTTCATTACCTGTCCGCCGAAGCTGAGATCGTCGCCGCGTCCGTCGAGCATGCGCACGCCGAGCACGAAATCGCGCACCGCTCCGGCTGCCTGCCGCCGCGGGCCGGACAATCCTGCTGCAACCATCCCGCCCACGGTCGCGCCGGGACCGAAGTGCGGCGGCTCGAACGCGAGCTGCTGGCCTTGCGCGCGCAGCGCCGCTTCCAGTTCCACCAGGGGCGTGCCGCAGCGCACGGTGATCACCAGTTCGGTCGGCTCGTACGCGACAATGCCGGTGTAGTCGCGCGTATCCAACACTTCGCCCTGCAGTGCCTGGCCGTAAAAGTCCTTGGTGCCGCCGCCGCGCAGCCGCAGCGGTTTTTTCGCTGCCGCTGCCGAGCGGATCCGCTCGGCGTATCGTTCGATGACTTCCCTCATATCAGAAACGCGGCAGTTCGGGATGCGGCAGCCGCCCGCCTTCGACGTGCATGCGGCCGAACTCGGCGCAGCGGTGCAGCGTCGGTATGTTCTTGTCCGGGTTGAGCAGGCCCTCCTCGTCGAAAGCGCGCTTCACGGCGCGGAACATTTCGAGCTCCTTCGGATCGAACTGCACGCACATCTGGTTGATTTTCTCTATGCCGACGCCATGCTCTCCGGTGATGGTGCCGCCCACCGCGATGCTCTTCTCCAGCACCTCGCCGGCGAACGCCTCGGTGCGGTGCAACTGCTCCGGATCGTTGGCGTCGAACAGGATGAGCGGATGCAGGTTGCCGTCGCCGGCGTGGAACACATTGGGGCAGCGCAAACCGTATTTCTTCTCCATTTCGGCGATGAACCGCAGCACTTCGCCCAGGCGCTTCCTCGGGATGGTGCCGTCCATGCAGTAGTAGTCCGGCGAGATGCGCCCCATGGCCGGGAACGCCGCCTTGCGCCCGGACCAGAATTTGAGGCGCTCGGCTTCGTTCTGCGAAATGCGGAAATCGTAGGCGCCGGCCTTCTTCAGCACCGCGGTCATGCGCCCGATCTCTTCCTCCACTTCTTCCACCGTGCCGTCGGATTCGCACAGCAGCAGCGCAGCCGCATCCAGATCGTAGCCGGCGTGCACGTATTCCTCCACCGCGCGCGTGGCCGGCTGATCCATCATTTCCAGTCCGGCCGGGATGATGCCCGCCGCGATGATGTCGGCCGCGGCATTGCCCGCCTTCTCCACGTCGTCGAAGGCGGCGAGAATTACCCGCGCGGTATGCGGCTTGGGAACGAGCTTGACGGTGATTTCCGTAGCTACGGCGAGCATGCCCTCGGAGCCCATGATCAGCGCGAGCAGGTCGTAGCCCGGCGCGTCGAGCGCCTCGCTGCCGAATTCGACCACGTCGCCCTCGATGGTGCAGGCGCGCACGCGCAGCACGTTGTGCACGGTGAGCCCGTACTTGAGACAGTGCACGCCGCCCGCGTTCTCGCCGACGTTGCCGCCTATGCTGCAGGCGATCTGCGAGGACGGGTCGGGCGCGTAATACAGACCGTAGGGCGCGGCCGCTTCGGATATGGCCAGATTGCGCACCCCGGGTTGCACCCGCGCGACCCGGGCCACCGGGTCGAGCGCGAGGATGCGCTTCATTTTGGCAAGCGACAGCAATACGCCCTTGCCGTGCGGCAGCGCCCCGCCCGAGAGCCCGGTGCCCGCGCCGCGCGCCACCACCGGCAGATTGAGCTGGCGGCACGCGCGCAGGACGCGCGCGACCTGTTCCTCGTTCTCCGGCAGAGCCACCACCATAGGCAACTCGCGGTACGCCGACAGCCCGTCGCATTCGTAGGGCTTGGTGTCCTCCGGCTCGTACAGCACCGCCTCGGCCGGTAGTATCGCGCGCAGCACCTTCACCGCAGCGGACTGGCGCACCGGATCGAGCAAGCGGAAACCTTCGTTCATATAGTCCGGAGCCTTTGTGCGGCGTGTATTTCGGGTAGATGACTGCAGCGGCGAGCGACCGGACCATGTTATTCACGGTCCCCGGATGTGTCAATCGAATGAGGCGATAAGTATTCATGTTGCCCAAAGCAGCGAACGCGGCGCGCTCATTTGTTAAGATGTCCGGCAATAAAGAGTCGCTTCGGACCTGCCGGAGCACTCACTGACTTGACCAGGGAGGATGCAGGGGCCTGCCCCCGCATTCAGCGATGAGATCCAAATACCGCGGTATCACCTGAATGTCGACCGACCATAGCGCCGTTCTCAGGCGCATTTTTCCGTTTCTGAACTGGTGGCCGCTGGTCAACCGCGGCACCATGCGCGTGGACCTGCTGGCCGGCCTGATAGGCGCCGCCGTGGTGCTGCCGCAGGGCGTGGCATTCGCCACGCTTGCAGGCATGCCGCCCGAATACGGCTTGTACAGCGCCATGGTGCCGACCATAGTCGCCGCACTTTGGGGGTCCTCGCTCCACGCTGTTTCCGGGCCGACCAATGCCGTATCGCTGGTCGTGTTCGCGACGGTGAGCACGCTGGCCGAACCCGGCTCCGCGCATTACGTACATCTGGTGCTAACGCTGTCGTTCATGTCGGGCATGATGATGTTGTCCCTGGGACTGCTGCGCCTGGGCACGCTGGTCAATTTTATCTCGCACACCGTGGTGGTCGGCTTTACCGCCGGCGCCGCCATGCTCATTTTCGGCGCGCAGCTGCGCAATTTTTTCGGCGTGGACATCGCGCGCGGGCACTCCTTCCTGCGCACGCTCGAGGCGTTTGCGCTGCAGATACCGAGCATTCAGCCTTACGTTCTGCTGGTAGCCGCCGTGACGCTCGTAACCGGCATTCTTGCCCGCCGCTTCCTCAAGCAGATACCGTACATGATCGCCGCCATGCTGGTGGGCAGCCTCCTCGCCTTCGTGCTCAATCAAGCCCACGGCGCGGAATACACCGGGATCCGTACCCTGGGCGCGCTGCCGGGCGCGCTGCCGCCGCTGTCGCATCCCAGCTGGGAACTGGAGAACCTGAGAAAGCTGCTCGCCATCGCCGTTGCCGTCACCGTGCTAGGCCTGACCGAGGCCATATCCATAGGGCGTGCGATTGCGCTCAAGTCCGGCCAGCGCATCGACGGCAATCAGGAATTCATCGGTCAGGGACTGTCCAACATCGTCGCCAGTTTCTTCTCCGGCTACCCCGCGACCTGCTCGTTCAACCGCTCCGGCCTCAACTACGAGGCCGGCGCGCGCACCCCGTTATCCGCGGTCTTTTCCGCGCTGTTTCTGATCGTAATTCTGGTCTTTGTTGCGCCTCTCATGGCCTATCTTCCCATCGCCAGCATGGCGGCGATCCTGTTTCTGGTCGCCTGGGGTCTGATCGATTTCCACAGCATCCGCACCGTCGTGCGCTCCAGCCGGCCCGAAACCGTGGTGCTCGCACTTACCTTCGCCGCAACGCTGCTGCTGGAACTGGAATTCGCGATCCTGGTTGGCGTGACGCTTTCCCTGTTGGTCTATCTGAACCGGACCTCGCGCCCGACCATGCGCAGCCTGGTGCCGGACCCGCGGCATCCGACGCGCAAAATGATGATATTGGAGCCGGGGTTCGCCGAGTGCCCGCAGCTCAAGATCCTGCGGGTCGAGGGTTCGATCTATTTTGGGGCGGTCAACCATGTCGACACCCATTTCGACACGCTGCGCGCGGCGAATCCGGATCAGAAGCACCTGCTGCTGCTGGCCAAGAGCATCAATTTCGTCGACGTGGCCGGCGCGGAATTGCTTGCGCACGAAGCCGGGCGGCGCAGAAACATGGGCGGACAGCTGTATTTCTACAGCATGCGCCAGCCGGTGCACGACATGCTGGAGCGCAGCGGACACATCGAGCAGATCGGCCGGGACAATGTCTTCGCCGGAAAATACGAAGCGATCAGCGGCGTGTTCGCGCGCCTGGACCGCTCCGTCTGCAGTAATTGCCACGCGCGCATTTTCAATGAATGCGCGACCTTGCCGCCGCCTAAAGAATAGGCAAGTGCGCGCAACCTAGCGCGGCTTGCGCAGCGGAAACGCGTTCAGGGCCAATCCCAGAACCATGCACAGCAGCGTGAACAGGCTGCCGAAAAGCCAGGGGTGATCGTGTGCCTCATTCCACACCCAGCGTTCGATGCCTGAGAGGCGCACGTTGAAGCTGCCGACCGTGTGACCGACCACTTTCCCGGATTTCACCAGCAGGGTTTCGACCGTGTAGGTTCCCACCTGCAAGTCCCCGGGCAGGCGCATGTCGGCGATAAACAACCGGTTTCCGAACACCCTGATGGCGCTATCGTCTTCATGGTAATAACCCTGTTTCTCCTTGAGGCGGAAGAAGGCCTTGCGCCAGTCCGATGCCGCATGTGCCTTCAATTGCGGATCGACGCGCACCCAGACGCCTTCGAGGATCAATCCGTACTTCTGCTGCTCTTCGGGCGACAGGATGGTTGAAATCGGCGAGGTTGCGTAAAGGAACAGCAGGCTCGGCGCGCCCCCCATCCTGACCCTGTCGCCCTCTACCCAGAACGGCCCGATCTTGGTCTCGCGCGACATCGTGGCCTCCTGCTTCGGTCCAACCAGCTTGATGATCAGTTCGCCCGGACCGCTCATCGCGCCGACGGCCTTGAGATCGGCGCCGGCAAAATCCGTGGTGATCTCCACCGGTGTGGTCGCCGGCGCAACCACCAGCGGTTCTTCGCCCCACGCCGGAGCCTGCAGCAGGCAGCCGAGAATGAACAGCAGGAAGCGCGGCGCACCTGCCATCAGCGCACCTCGACCGACATGCCGTAGATGTCGCCCGGCGGAATCAGCAGGGTCACGACCATCTTGACTGCCACCGCGACCACGACCAGGGCCAGGATCAGGCGCAGTTTCTCCGGCGGCAGGCGGGCGCCCAGCCGCGCCCCCAGTTTGGTACCGAGCACCGAGCCGAGAATCAGAATGAGGGCGAGGAAGGGATCGACAGAATGATTGATGCCGGCCTGCATGATACTCACCGCCGCGGTGGTAAACAGCAATTGGAACAGCGATGTGCCGACGACGATCTTGGTCGGCATCTTCAACACATAGATCATCACCGGCACCATGATGAAGCCGCCGCCGACGCCCATCAGCGAAGTCAGGATGCCGACCGCGGCACCCAACAGCAAGGGCCCGACTACCGACATGCGTACGCCCGAGGCAGGGTAATTCGTCTGCCAGGGCAGGCGCTGCATCCAGTTTCGCCACAGCGACTTCGACCCGGCTCGCGCTGCCGCGGTGCCTGCGCCGGGCTTGCCGGCGCGAGCAACAGCCCGCAGCGATTCGATCAGCATGCTCACGCCGATGAAGCCCAGCAGGATGACATAGAGAAAAACAACCACGTTGCCGAACTGGCCCGCGCGCAACAGCACCTTGGCGAGATACACGCCGAAGCCTCCGCCCATCCAACTGCCGATCAGCAGAGTCAGGCCCATCTTGAAATCGATATTGCCGTCGCGCCAGTGCAGGTAGCTCGCGCCGGAAGCCGTACCGGTCATCTGCGCCGCGCCGCTGGACACCGCTACAATGGGAGGTATGCCGGTGAATATGAGCAGCGGCGTGATCAGAAAGCCGCCGCCTACCCCGACCAGGCCGGAGAGAAAGCCGACCAGAGCGCCGTAGAGCGAAATCAGGACGATATTGACGTCCATGTGTGCAATCGGCAGAAAGAATTCCATGAATATGCCGGCGTTTGAATACAGTGAAGGGAAGGGACCTGCTATTTTACCGGTTAGCGCACGCCCTTCCTCATGGTTTGATCGACTTTTGCGCATCCCGCTGTGCGTGATGGGTTGCGTCGGCGGCGGCGCGCGCC
>JAENXP010000530.1 GCA_016649475.1 Burkholderiales bacterium
ACCTATACGGTGCAGAAGCTGGAGCAGGATCTGGACGTGGTCCTGTTCGACCGCAGCGGCCACCGCGCGCGGCTGACGCCCGCCGGACAGGAACTGATGCAGGAAGGCCGACAGCTGCTACGCGCCGCCGGCGAACTGGAATGCCGCGTCAAGCGTGTGGCCACCGGCTGGGAGACGGAACTGCGCATCGCGCTCGACATCATGATTCCGGCGGTGCAATTGTTCCCGTTGGTTACGGACTTCTATGAGCAGGAATCGGGGACGCGCATACGCCTGATGCATGAGGTGCTCGCCGGCACCTGGGATGCCCTGGTGTCGGGCCGGGCGGAACTGGCCCTGGGCGTATCGGGCGAAGTGCCGCCCGGCGGCGGATACGCCATCCGCATGCTCGGCTACAAAGATTTTGTGTTCGCCGTCGCGCCCGGCCATCCCCTGGCGGCCATGCCCGATCCACTGAAGCACGCGCAGATACTCGTGCACCGTGCAGTCGCCGTCGGCGACAGCTCGCGCAATCTACGGCCGCGCTCGGTTGGACTGTTGACCGGTCAGGACGTACTCACGGTCCCGGACCTGGAATCCAAGGTGGCGGCGCAGGCGGCGGGTCTGGGTTGCGGCTATCTGCCTGCGCACGCGGCCGCACCGCTGCTCAAGACCGGGCGTCTGGTGGTAAAGGAAGTGGAGGAAATCAAGCCCGCGGGCAACCTCTACTACGCCTGGCGCTCGCGTGAGAAAGGCAAGGCGCTGCACTGGTTCCTAAAGCGCCTGGAAAGTCAGGACGTGCGCGCAGCGCTGCTGCGCTATTGAATACCGACCTCAGGGTTTTGCTTGCGCCAGCTTGGCGCGGATATATTCGACGCGCTTGCGGTTGACGCCGAAATCGCGCCTCCCCAGACGCGAAGCCGAGCGCACCTGAATTTCGCCGGCCTTCTTGTCCAGGTAGAACTCGGTGTCGTCGACGAAGCCCATCAGCTTGGAGCTGAATTCGGCGTACAGATAGTCCGGCCCCGTCTTCACCACCCTGGCTCGCTGCATGCCGTCGACGATGCGTCGCAAGGCAGCCCAGGCCTGCCCGGCATCGCCAGCGTAGCGCAAAGGCTCGATGTAATGCTCCGCGTCCGCGTTCCTGTCGATCTGGCTGTTGACGTTATTGGGAGAGCGCTTCGGCGGCGCGAGCCGCCCGTCGTGCACTCCCAGATTGTCCGGTCGCGTGCCGCTGAATAGACCCATGGTTGCTCCGATGGCGATGATTAGCGCAGTGAGCGCGACGAACAGGGCTGCAAGGCGCAGCGATCTTTTCCAAGTGCCGGACACCCTGCCTTCGGCCATGCTCAGGCGGACACGGGTGCCGGAAGCGCGCTCAGCCTTCGGCGCCGCGCTCGGCAATCTCGCGGTGCACGGCAGACATGTCTATGCCCTTGGCCTGGGTGATCACTTGTTCCAGCGCCGGCGCCGGCAGCGAGCCCGCTTCGGAGTAGAGAATCACCTTCTCACGAAACACCATCAGCGTCGGAATGGAACGAATATTGAACGCGCCCGCTACCTCCTGTTCCTCCTCGGTGTTGACCTTTGCGAATACCACGTCGGCGTGCTGCTCGGACGCCTGCTCGAAAGTCGGCGCGAAAGCGCGGCAGGGCGCGCACCAGGGCGCCCAGAAATCGACGATCACCACGTCGTTGCCGGTGACGACCTGCTCGAAATTGTCCTTGGTCAGTTCTACGGTGGCCATGCATTTCTCCGATTGGGTTTTCGAAATTATATCAGGACGGCAGAGGCAGCCGCGCGCGCACTACCCCAGCGTTGCCAGAAATTCGGCGATCGCGCGCCAGTAAGCCGGCTCTCCGGCAAGGCTGTCGTGGTCTGCCGGGCGGATTTCGCGCCACTGTTTGCGTCCGACCCAAGCCGCGTACAATCGCTCGGAGTGCGGCCGCGGAATCACGCGGTCGTCGCTAGCAACCAGACACAGCAGCGGCGCCTCGATCTGCGGCGCACGCGACAGTGAATCGAAACGGTGCCTGAGCATCAGGCCGATCGGCAGATAAGGATAGATGCCCTTGGCCACGCTCTCCACGCTATCGTACGGGGAAACGAGGATCACCCCCGCTACCGGACGCCGCGACGCAAGATAGACCGCGACGCCGCTGCCCAGACTGCGTCCCATCACGGCAACGCGACCGCCCAGGGCGTGGCGGGCCGCGTAGTCGTAAATTTGCAGCGCATCGCTGAACAGCTCGGCCTCGCCCGGCTTGCCTTCGCTGTCGCCGTACCCGCGGTAATTCACGAGCAGCAGCGACCAGCCTGCGTATTTGTCCGCAGTCGCGGCAAGCCAGGACACTTCCTCGCCGTTGCCGCCGAAATAGATCAGCACCGGCGCAGGCGCTTGCGTAGCAGTTGCATGCACCAGCCAGCCGCGCAGCTTCACCCGGTCGTCTGCAACCAGGCCTACTTCCTCTATAGCCGTACCGGGAAACGCCTGCACCGGATCCTGGGTCAGCGGCTGGGGGAAAAAAATCAGCCGCTCCTGGAACAGATAGATCAACACCGGAAAGCCGAGGGCGACGCAGCCGGCGAGTTTGAGCCAGTCGAGCATCCTGACTTTCAGTTTCGCATTCAACGCAGCTTCACCCGCCGCGCAGCGGACGCCGGCGCGCCCGGCGGCGATAGCTGCAGCCGCCCGATACGTAACAAATTTGGCGCCTCATACCGGCATCATAGTGAAGGCCGGCGCCGCTGGCAAAGCGTGCAATAACGCTAAGAGGCCATTTCAGAATTATTGAAATGGCCCCCGACTTAGG
>JAENXP010000457.1 GCA_016649475.1 Burkholderiales bacterium
CGCTCGCCCGTGAACAGCACGTTGTCGCGGAACAAGTCGGCATGGATCGGCCCGCGCGGCAGGTCCGCGCGCACTCGCCGCGCCTGGAATTCGAGTTCCGAGCGCAGCAGCTCGGCGCGCGCCGCGTCCAGGAAAGGGCTCACTTTGGGCGCGGCCTCGCGCCACCAGCGCGGACCGCGCGGATTCTCGAGCTTGCCCTCATAGGACTGACCGGCGAAATGTATCTCGGCGAGCGCGGCACCGACTTCGCCGCAGTGTGCCGGAGAGGGCGCGGTGACCGCTTCCCCCTGCAGCCGCGACATCAGCGCCGCCGGTTTGCCGTTCAGTTCAGAAAACATCCGGCCCTTGTGATCGATAGCCGGCGCCGGGCTGGGTATTCCGTGCTGCGCCAGATGAGCCAGCAATCCCAGATAAAACGGCAGTTCGGCCGGCGTGAGTTTTTCGAATAAGGTCAGCACGTAGCTTCCGCCGCTGGTGGTCACGAAGTAATTGGTATTTTCAATGCCTGCGGCGATGCCTTGCATCCGCACCAGGGTTCCCAGGCGGTAGAGCGCTAGCCAGACAGACAACTGCTCGGGTGTGACCGGTGTGAAGACAGACATGCGGGCAATGGGCGATGAGCCAGAGGGGATGGGGTGCGCGCGGGCTTATCCCCCAGCCGCTATGTTTGCCCCGCTTCCCGGTTCAGAATGAATGAATCACCCACTGCGGCACACGCAGGCCGGAGTCGAGCGAATCCCTTCGTATCATCGAGCCATCACCTTTTTCGTCGATCAGAAAGTAGGGAACGCCGTGCGGCGGTGTCACCTTCATCGCGTAGAGCTTGCCGTTGACGCGGTACTCTTCCACTTTGTTTTCGCCGCGCTTGGTGATGGTCACCTGCGGTTCAAGCGCCGGGTCGAGCGCCATACCCGGCGGCGGCGGAGGCGGCTCGGGCAAGGGCTCGAGCTTGGGCGGTCGCTGCGCTGCGAGCGGAAGCGCAATTCCGAGTAGTGCTACTGCTAACAGGCGACGCATGATGGCTTCCGGTTCGGGTATCGTTCGCTAATGGTGGATTTTAGCAGATTCGCGCCCCGACTCAGAGATTGAGCAAATTCTCGCGTTCTGCTGGCAACGGCGCAAACCCCCTTTTTTCGTAATACTTGAATATCGCTTCCACGATCGCAGCCGGATCATCGATCGTTTGCACCAGATCCAGGTCAGCAGGATCGATCATATGTTCCGCCTGCAAGCGGTCGCGGAACCAGTCGAGCAGCCCGCCCCAGAACGGTGAGTGGACCAGGATGATCGGCATTTTGCGCGTTTTGCCGGTCTGAACCAGGGTGAGCGCTTCGGACAACTCGTCCAGCGTGCCGAACCCCCCCGGCAGCACGACATAGGCGGTGGCGAATTTGACGAAGCTGACCTTGCGTGCAAAAAAATGGTGGAAAGTGAGGCTGATGTCCTGGAAACGGTTGCTGAGCTGCTCATTCGGCAACTGGATGTTGAGCCCCACCGAGGGCGATTTGCCGAAGTAGGCCCCCTTGTTGGCGGCTTCCATGATTCCGGGGCCGCCGCCGGAGATCACCGAGAAGCCGGCGTCGGAGAGCAGCCGCGCGATCTTCTCGGCCAGCAGGAAATAGGGCGAGTCGACCGGCGCGCGCGCGCTGCCGAATATGCTCACCGCCGGACGGATTTGCGCCAGGCGTTCCGTGGCCTCGACGAATTCTGACATAATCCCGAATATCCGCCAGGACTCGCGCGCGTTGTGGGCCATGTCTGCTGCACCGGCGTCGGCCGGCCGCGGAAGTTTTCCATTCATACCCGTGTCTCTATGAAAACCCTGCTGCTGGTGGATGGCTCGTCCTACCTGTATCGCGCGTTTCACGCGCTGCCGGACTTGCGCAACGCGCGCGGCGAGCCGACGGGCGCGATCTATGGCGTGCTCAACATGCTACGACGGCTCGCCTCCGACTACAAGCCGGACTATCTCGCCTGCGTGTTCGACGCCAAGGGCAAGACTTTCCGCGACGACTGGTATGCCGAGTACAAGGCCAACCGTCCGGCCATGCCGGAGGACCTGGTGCGCCAGATCGAGCCTTTGCACCAGGCCGTAGCCGCGCTCGGCTGGCCGCTGCTGATGATCGACGGCGTCGAGGCCGACGACGTCATCGGCACGCTTGCGCGCCAGGCCGCCGAGGCCGGCATGCGCTGCGCGGTCTCGACCGGGGACAAGGACCTGACGCAACTGGTGAACCAGAACGTCACCTTGATCAACACCATGAACAACGAGCGCCTGGACGAGGCCGGGGTCGAGGCCAAGTTCGGCGTGCCGCCGCGCCTGATCCTCGATTACCTCACATTGGTCGGCGACAGCGTCGACAACGTTCCCGGCGTGGACAAAGTCGGCCCCAAGACTGCGGTGAAATGGCTGTCCAAGTACGGGTCGCTGGATGAAGTGGTCGCGCACGCGCAGGACATCGCCGGCGTCGTGGGCGAGAATCTGCGCCGCGCGCTGCCCTGGCTGCCGCAGGCGAAAAAGCTGCTCACCGTCTATTGCGATGTGCCGCTGCCGGTCAAACCGGAGGATCTGCTGCCGCAGCCGCAAGCGGAGGCGGAGGTCACCGATCTTTTCCAGCGCTTCGGCTTCAAGAGCTGGCTCAAGGACGCGGCGCAGCCCGGGACGGCGCCGGCGGCGGCTCCGGCGACCGAGCCTGCGCACAGCCCGATGGAGCCGGTCGAGCGCCGCTACGAAACCATACTCGATGAACGGCAGGTGGCCGAGTGGCTGAAGGTGCTCGATGGCGCCGCCTTGGTCGCCTTCGATACCGAGACCACCGGCCTCGACCCTTTGACCGCGCAGCTGGTGGGCATGTCGTTTTGCGCCGAGCCGGGACGGGCTGGATACCTGCCGCTTGCGCACAATTACGCCGGCGCGCCGCAGCAACTGGGCGTGGCGCGCGCGTTAGATCTGCTGCGTCCCTGGCTCGAGGACGCGGCCAGGCCCAAACTTGGCCAGAACCTGAAGTACGACGAGCACGTGCTCGCCAACCATGGCGTTCGGCTGCGCGGCGTGGCTCACGATACGCTGCTCGAGTCCTATGTGCTCGAGTCGCATCTGCGCCACGACATGGGTACGCTCGCCGAGCGCCACCTGCAGCTTCAAACCATCAGCTACGACGACGTCACCGGCAAGGGCGCGCAGCGTATCGGTTTCGAACAGGTGAGCGTGGAACGCGCAACCGAATATTCCGCCGAGGACGCCGACGTGACTCTGC
>JAENXP010000206.1 GCA_016649475.1 Burkholderiales bacterium
CGCGGCTGGCGCATGTGCGTATCGGGCTGTCCGTACAAGAAGATCTATTACAACTGGTCGACCGGCAAGGCGGAGAAGTGCATATTCTGCTATCCGCGCATCGAATCCGGGCAGCCGACGGTGTGCTCGGAAACTTGTGTCGGGCGTATCCGCTACCTCGGCGTGATGCTCTACGACGCCGATCGCATCGCCGAAGCCGCAAGCGTGGCGGGCGAAAAAGACCTGTACAAGGCGCAACTCGGGCTGTTCCTCGATCCGAACGCGGCCGAGGTGCAGGCGCAGGCGCGCGCCGATGGCGTGCCCGAGGCCTGGATCAAGGCGGCGCAGGAGTCGCCCGTGTACAAGATGGCGATGGATTGGAAGGTTGCGCTGCCGCTGCATCCGGAATACCGCACGCTGCCCATGGTGTGGTACGTGCCGCCGCTGTCGCCGATCACCGCTGCCGCGAATTCCGGCCAGATCGGCGCCTTCGGGCAGCTGCCCGATGTGCGCAGCCTGCGCATTCCGCTGCAATACCTCGCCAACCTGCTCACCGCGGGCGATGAGGCGCCGGTGGTGGCGGCGCTGGAGCGCATGCTCGCCATGCGGGCCTACATGCGCGACCGGCATGTGGAACAGCGCGAAAACGCGGAGGTGCTGAAGCAGGTGGGATTGAGCAAGGCGGAGATCGAGGAGATGTACCGCTACATGGCGATCGCCAACTACGAGGATCGCTTCGTCATTCCGACCACGCACCGCGAATACGCGGAGGACGCCTACGACCTGCGCGGCGGCTGCGGCTTCTCCTTCGGCAACGGCTGCTCCGACGGACAGTCCGAGGCCAGCCTGTTCGGCGGCAAGAAGCGCAAGACCATCCCGATCAAGTCGCTCACCTAGCCGCCTGGAGATGAACTCATGAAAACACTCAAGTTGCTTGCCGTACTGCTCAGCTACCCTTCGGAAGGCATGGTGAGCGCACTGCCGGAGATCGCGCAAAGGCTCAACGCGGAACCGGCGCTCCGGGGGGGCACGCAGGATGCGCTCGCGGGTCTGCTGGCCGAACTGAAGCGCGAAGATCTGCTCGATCTGCAGGAGCGCTACGTGGCGCAATTCGATGCCGGTCGCGCCACCTCGCTGCACTTGTTCGAACACGTGCATGGCGACTCGCGCGACCGCGGCCAGGCGATGGTGGATTTGAACGCCCTGTACCGGCGATCGGGCTTCGTGCTCGCCGTCAGCGAACTGCCGGATTACCTGCCGGCGGTGCTGGAATATCTTGCGAGCCGCCCCGCCGAGGAAGTGCACGACCTGCTCGAGGACTGCGTGCACATCCTGCGCGCGGTGGGGGAACGCCTGCTCGCTGGCGGCAGCCCCTACGCGGCGGTCTTCGCCGCGCTGCTGGACCTGCACCGCGCAGCGCCGCTCGCGGCGCCCAAGGGCGCGGACAAGGCGCAGCTTGCCCGTTCGCTCGATGAAGAATGGGACGAGGCTGCGGTGGAGTTCGGTCCGCCATCGGGTCTCGATGCGGCCGCAGCGCACGGCGTGCAGCAATCGCGGCCGCAATTCATCCGCTTCGTCCCCAAAAACCCCTGAAACCGGAGCTACACATGGACATCAAGATCTACCTGAACCAGTTCCTGTTCGGCTACTACCCCTATATCTGCCTGGCGGTGTTTTTCCTCGGCAGCCTGATCCGCTTCGACCGCGAACAGTACACGTGGAAAAGCGATTCATCCCAGCTGCTGCGCCACGGCCAGCTCAGGTGGGGCTCGAACCTGTTCCACGTAGGTGTCCTCGGCATTTTCGCCGGGCACTTCACCGGGCTGCTCACGCCGCTCACCGTGTGGCACGCGCTGGGCGTAAGCCCGGCCGAAAAGCAGCTGACCGCGATCGTCGGCGGCGGCATATTCGGCCTCATGTGCGTGGTCGGCCTGGGGATATTGATCCACCGCCGCCTGAGCGACCCGCGCATCCGCACGAGCAGCAGGCCCGTGGACATTCTCATTCTGGCCTTGCTGGTCGCGCAGGTACTGCTCGGGCTGGCCGGCATTCCGCTGTCGATGCAGCACATGGACGGCTCGGAAATGCTCAAGTTCATGGGGTGGGCGCAGCGCATCTGGACCTTCCGCGGTGGCGCAGTCGAACTGGTGGCCAATGTTTCCATTCTGTTCAAGCTGCATATCGTGCTGGGACTCACGATTTTTCTCGTGTTTCCGTTCACGCGCCTGGTGCACATCTGGAGCGGCTTCGCCTCGGTGTTTTACCTGCTGCGGCCCTACCAGCTGGTGCGGGGCCGCGGCGGCAATCGTTAGCGCAAGCAGGTCGACGCAAAGTGATAGTGCACCGGTTCCGGCCACGGCCAGGAATTGACTGCACGCATAGTGCGCGCATTACAACACATTTGGAGCACGGGTCATGGCAATGACAGACAAAGGCAAGAGCTATTCGGTCCTCACGATGAACACGCTGGCCTTCACGGTCAACTTCGCCATCTGGACCATGTTCTCGATTATCGGCATACGCATCAGGACTGAGCTCGGGCTGAGCAATACGGAGTTTGGCCTGCTGGTCGCGACGCCTATCCTGACCGGCTCCCTGGTACGCCTGCCGCTGGGAGTGCTCACCGATCGCTACGGCGGTCGCATCGTTTATTTCATTCAAATGCTGCTGGTTGCGATCCCGACATACGGCCTGGCATTCGCTACCAAGTATTGGCAGTACCTGACCATAGGCTTGTTCGTGGGTCTGGCCGGCGGCTCGTTCGCGATAGGCATCGCTTACACCTCGGCCTGGTTCCCCAAGGAGAAGCAAGGCACGGCCATGGGCATATTCGGCGCGGGCAACGCAGGCGCCGCGGTGACCAACCTGGTCGCTCCCCTGATCGTGGTGGCCTTCGGCTGGCGCGCCGTGCCCCAGGTCTATTCGATCGCCATGCTCGTCATGGCGATAATTTTCTGGTTTTTCACCTACCCCGATCCCAAGCAAGTGGAACGCAAGCAGAAGCAGGAGCATCTGACGCTCGCGCAGCAGCTGGCGCCGCTTGCGGACGCCCGTGTCTGGCGCTTTGGCCTGGCGTATTACTTTGTTTTCGGCGGATTCGTCGCGCTGGCGCTGTGGTTGCCGAAGTATTACATCGGCGAGTTCGGACTGGACCTGAAGCACGCGGCCCTGATCACCATGTTCTTTACCCTGCCCTCGGGACTGATCCGCGCGGCGGGCGGCTTCGCCTCCGACAAGTGGGGCGGCGACACGGTCACCTGGTGGGTATTCTGGGTCAGCATCGTGTGCCTGTTCTTTCTTTCCTATCCGCCGACGACACTGACGGTTCACGGCATCAAGGGGGACTTCAGTTTGCAGGTGGGTCTGCACGTCACCATGTTCACCGTTCTGGTATTTATTGTCGGCATGGCGCAGGGCATAGGCAAGGCGAGCGTCTACCGCAGCCTCGCCGATTACTACCCGAACAACATGGGCTCGGTCGGCGGACTGGTGGGCGTCATCGGCGGCCTGGGCGGCTTTACCATGCCCATCATGTTCGGGATCGCCTCCGACGCCACCAACGTGCGCAGCAGCGCCTTCATGCTCATGTTCGCCGTTCTTGCCGGCGTGATGATCTGGACCTGGGCCGCCGCACGCAGCGAACGCGAGGAGATCCTGGAGAAAGACGCCAGTCTGCGCAATCAACTGGTCCAGGGACATCTGCTGGACGCGCGCGCCGGCGCCGGAAGCTGGCTGCACAATTGGCGTCCGGACGACGAGGCGTTCTGGCTGGCGACGGGCCGGCGCATCGCCTTGCGCAATCTGCTCTGCTCCATGCCTGCCTTGTTCCTGTCCTTCGCAGTGTGGATGGTGTGGAGCATGGTGGTGATCGAACTGCCGAAGATCGGCTTCAAGTTCAGCACCGGCGAATTGTTCTGGCTGGCAGCCTTGCCCGGGCTGTCGGGCGCTGGACTGCGCCTGGCGTATTCCTTCGTCGTGCCGATTTTCGGCGGCAGGAATTTCACCGTGTTCAGCACGGTCACGCTGTTGCTGCCGGCGCTGTGGATGGCGCTGGCGGTGCAGGATCCGAACACCAGTTACGTGGTGTTCGTGGTGATCGCGCTGCTCTGCGGTCTGGGAGGCGGCAATTTCTCGGCGAGCATGGCGAACATCAGTTTCTTTTTCCCGAAGCGCATGCAGGGCACAGCGCTGGGCTGGAATGCGGGCGCGGGAAATCTGGGCGTCGGCGTGATGCAGGCGGTCGTGCCGCTCAGCATCTACGGCGGCGCGCTCGCCGTCATGGGCGGCGGCCCCCAGAACTACAGCGATCCGGCCATCAGCCAGGTCTGGCTGCAGAACGCGGGTTATATCTGGGTGCCGTTCGTCCTGCTGGCCGCGCTCCTCGCCTGGTTCGGCATGCACAACATCCGCGGCGCGCGCGCGACTTTCCGCGAGCAGGCGGTGATCTTCCGGCGCAAGCATGCATGGATGCTCGGCTGGCTCTATGGCGGCACCTTCGGCTCCTTCATCGGCTTTGCCGCCGCCTTCCCGACGCTGCTGGCTACCCAGTTTCCGGATTCTGGCCTGCTCAAATACGCGTTCGCCGGCCCGCTGATCGGCGCCCTGATACGACCGCTCGGAGGCTGGCTCGCCGACCGCCTCGGCGGGGCGAGGGTCACCTACTGGAATTTCGTGGTCATGTTCGTGGCGTCGCTTGCCATCGCCGGATTCCTTCCGAGCGGATCCGACCCCGGCGCCGCGCTTGCGTTCTACATGTCCTTCATGGTGCTGTTCCTGACGACCGGCATCGGCAACGGATCGGTGTTCCGCATGGTGCCCACGGTGTTCATGACCATACACCAGCTCTGGGCGAAGGGGCGGGGCGAGGAGGCGATGGCGAAAGCGAAGCGCGACGGCGAGATCGAGGCTTCGGTCGCACTGGGCTTTACTGCCGCTATCGCCGCATTCGGATTGTTCTTCGTCCCTGTTGCCGTAGGCATATCGCTGCAGACTAGCGGCAGCCCGCATGCCGCATGGTACGTGTTCATCGCTTTCTATCTCAGCTGCGTACTCGGCACCTGGTGGTGGTACCGGCGCAAGGACGCGGAGATACGCTGCGACTAGGGCGAGGCCGCAGCGCGGGGGGCTGCACGCTCTGCGCTTGACGCGGCGCGCGGTCGGGGACGCGTCCGGTCAGCTGTCTGGAATCTCGACCACCTGCTGCGCCTGCAGCGTACGGATGCGCTCGGCGTCATAGCCGAACTCGCTGAGCACCTTGTGCGTGTGTTGTCCCACGCGATAGGGCGCAGGCCCGCCGGGCGGAACCGGCTTGCGGTCTACGTGGAAGGGCAACGCGGTCACGCGTATGCGGCCGCGGCCCTGGTGCTCGATTTCAGGAAATGCCGATCGCGCCGCCATCTGCGGGTGTTCGATGACTTCTTCCGGTGACAGCATGGGCACCGCCGGGATGCGCGCCGCGGCGAGTGTCTTGACCGCCTGTTCCACGCTGTCGAAGCCTTCGAGCCAACCGCGCAGGATTTTGAGCAGGTCATGCCAGTTCGCACGCCGCGCCATCGGTGTGGAAAAGCGCGCGTCGGTCTCGAGTTCGGGGTGGCCGATCAAAGCCACCAGGC
>JAENXP010000570.1 GCA_016649475.1 Burkholderiales bacterium
AATCGGTGTGAGAACCGACCCCTTCTTCTGATTCGGTCCGGTCCTGGCGCAGGGCCCATTTCTTCTGGGTCATCGCGCCGTTCGCGACGTTGATTACATCGTCGGGGCCCACCGGTTTGGCGAGATAGTCGTACGCACCCAGGCGGACCGCTTCTTTCGCCGTTTCCACAGTCGGATACCCGGTGATAATGACCACTTCGGTCTCGGGCCATCTTTGCTTGATCGTCTTCAGCACCGCCATGCCATCCATTCCGGGCATGCGCAGATCGAGCAGCACCACATCGGCCGGCCTTTGCTCCATTACGCGCAGTGCTTCGCTGCCATCGCGAACCACTTCTACGTCGCAGTGCATGCTTGCCAGGGTCCTGATATGGCTGAGACGCACGACCTCTTCGTCGTCGACTACCAGGATTCTTTTCTTCTCGTCCATGTTCATTTCCTCGCGGGTTTCCTTTTGCCTTAGCTAACGCAACGTCCATGCCAGCGCTGCGGCTAAAGCCAAAACGGACAGAGCTATCAATATGTTAGCGAGTGCGTTTGGTTCGGTGGTCGCGACTATCGAGGCCGGCGCGCAGGCGCTGAAGTACATTTTATTTGTGCGCTTTTTGCGGCCGTGTGATTTTTACTATGTTATTTCAACAGGCTAAGCGATATCGCAGCGCGTATTTTGTTTATGCACCCGCGTCAGCGGAAGGAAGCGCGCGTAGCGAAGACAATCCGAGTCGCGCCACAGCGCCTGGCGCGACGGGTCAGGATACGAAGACTATTTGCAGGACCTGCCTCACAGGTCGCGGGCGGACGGCGATCTCAACAGCGTCCGGCGGTTTCGCAGCGCCCGCTCAGGCGACAGTCATACCGCTGTGCCGCAGCAGCGCATCCACCGAGGGTTCGCGCCCGCGGAATGCCTTGAACGACTCGAGTGCAGGCCGGCTGCCGCCCACCGCGAGAACCTCTTCGCAAAAGCGCCTGCCGCTGCTGCTGTCGAGCACGCCGTTTTCCTCGAACAGGCTGTAGGCATCGGCCGAAAGCACCTCGGCCCACTTGTAGCTGTAGTAGCCGGCGCTGTAGCCGCCGGCGAAAATGTGCGAGAAATTGTTCTGAAAACGGTTGTACGGCGGCGGAACCGCCACCGCCACCCGGCTGCGGATTTCGTCCAGCAACTGCTGCGGAGTCTTGTCGCCGCCGGCGTCGAAATCGTAATGCAGATGCATGTCGAACAGCGAGAATTCGAGCTGCCGCACCGTGTGCATGCCGCTCTGGAAGTTCTTCGCCGCGAGCATCTTGTCGAACAGCGCGCGCGGCAGGGGCTCGCCGCTGTCCACGTGCGCCGTCATATGCTTCAGCACTTCCCATTCCCAGCAGAAATTCTCCATGAACTGGCTGGGCAATTCGACCGCGTCCCACTCCACTCCATGGATGCCCGATACGCCGATGTAATCGACGCGGGTGAGCATGTGGTGCAGGCCATGGCCGAATTCGTGGAACAGCGTCAGCACTTCGTCGTGGGTGAACAGCGCGGGTTTGCCGCCGACCGGGGCCGAGAAATTGCAGGTGAGATAGGCCACGGGAGTCTGCACGCGAGCGTCCAGCCTGCGGCGGCTGATCGCCTCGTCCATCCAGGCGCCCCCGCGCTTGGTATCGCGAGCATAGGGATCCAGGTAGAACTGACCGATGAGCTTCCCCTGTGCATCGCTGATGCGGAAAAAACGCACCGCGGGGTCCCAGGTTTCGGCCTGATCGGTCTCGATGCGCACGCCGAAAATCGTCTCCACCAGGCGGAACAAGCCCTGCATGACTTTGGCTTCGGGAAAATACTGCTTCACCTCCTGGTCGGAAAAGGCATAGCGTGCGGCGCGCAGCTTTTCCGAAGCAAAAGCGAGGTCCCAGGCCTCGAGCCGCGCCAGGCCGAGTTCGGCCGCCGCGAATTCGCCCAGCTCCGCGTAGTCCTTCCTGGCAAAGGGCAGGGCCTTGGTAGCGAGGTCGCCGAGGAAGTCGAGCACCTGCCGCGGCGTCTGCGCCATTTTCGGAACCAGCGAAACCTCGGCGTGGTTGGCGTAACCGAGCAGCTCCGCCGCTTCGTGGTGCAGCCGGAGTATTCGCGTTATCAGGGACGTATTGTCGAGTTCGGGCTTGCCGAATTCACTCGCCCGGGTGACATAGGCCCGGTACATTTGCTCGCGCAGTTCGCGCTTTTCCGCATACTGCATGAAGGGCACGTACGAAGGCGCCTGCAGGCTGAATTTCCAGCCGGACTTTCCGTCCTTGTCCGCAGCGGCACGCGCCGTTGCGATCACATCCTCGGGAATTCCGGCGAGTTCGCTGCGGTCTTCGACATAAAGCGCATAAGCATTGGTGGCGTCGAGCAGATTTTCGGAGAACTTGGTGCCCAGCTGCGCCAGTTCCTCTGAAATAGCGGCAAAACGCAGTTTCTTTTCCGGCGACAGTTCTGCGCCGGAAAGGCGGAAATCGCGAATCTCGTTGTCCACGATCCGGCGCTGGGCTGGTGCCAGTGCGGCGAATTCGGGCGATGCCCGCAGCGCCTTGTACTTTTCGAACAGTTCCAGGTTCTGGCCCAGTTCGGTG
>JAENXP010000800.1 GCA_016649475.1 Burkholderiales bacterium
ATACATCCCGCGCCTGATCCCGTCCTCGGCACCCGCCGGCAGCGGCGGCTGCGCGTAATTCTCGTTCATCACGGTGACGTAATAGAAAACGTCCTCCTGCTGCATCAACATGCGCCGCATGCCGTCCTGCAGGATCACCGCAAGCTCGTAGCCGAAGCAGGGATCGTAAGCGACGCAATTCTGAATCGTGGAGGCGATGAGGTGGCTGGTGCCGTCCTGATGCTGCAGGCCTTCACCGGCGAGCGTGGTGCGGCCGGCGGTGGCCCCGATCAGGAATCCGCGCGAACGCGAATCGGCCGCCGCCCAGATCAGATCGCCAATACGCTGAAATCCGAACATCGAGTAAAAGGCGTAGAACGGCAGCATCGGCGTGCCGTGCGCGCTGTAACTGGTGGCTGCGGCGATCCAAGAAGACAGCGCGCCCGCCTCGTTGATGCCCTCTTCCAGAATCTGGCCGTCCTTGGCCTCCTTGTAGTAGAGCAGTTCGTCATGGTCTTCGGGTTCATACAGCTGGCCCAGGGCGGAATAGATGCCGACCTGGCGGAACAGCGTCTGCATGCCGAAGGTGCGCGCCTCGTCGGCGACGATGGGCACGATGCGCTTCCCGAGCGCGGCATCCTTCAACAGCTGCGCCAGGATCTGCACGAACGCCATGGTGGTGGACTGCTCCCGCCCGTTTGAACCCTCGAGAATCTTGCCGAACTGCGCCAGCGCCGGCACCTCTAGCTTCGGCGCGGCGCTGGAGCGCGCGGGCAGGTAGCCACCCAGCGCCCGACGACGCGCGTGCAGGTACTTCATCTCCGGTGCATCGGCTGCCGGCTTGAAAAAGCGCACCTGCTCGATATCCTCGTCTGACAAAGGCAGGGAGAAGCGGTCGCGGAATGCACGCAACGCCTCGATATCGAGTTTCTTTTGCTGATGCGTGCCCATCTTTCCCTGGCCCCAGTGGCCCATGCCGTAACCCTTCTTGGTCTGGGCGAGAATCACCGTGGGCTGGCCGCGGTGTTGCGTCGCGGTATGGTAGGCGGCATAGATTTTCACCGGATCGTGACCGCCGCGGCGCAGGCTGTCGATGTCCTGGTCGGACATGTGCGCAGCCAACTCCTGCAATTCCGGATACTTGTTGAAAAAATGCTCGCGGTTGAAGCGGCCGTCGGTGGCGGCATAGGTCTGGAATTCGCCGTCCACGGTTTCGTGCAGCCGCTGCAGCAATATCCCCTCGTCGTCGCGCGCGAACAGGGAATCCCAGTCCGAACCCCACAGGAGCTTGACCACATTCCAGCCGGCGCCCGCGTACAAGCCCTCGAGTTCCTGGATCACCGAGCCGTTGCCACGCACCGGGCCGTCCAGCCGCTGCAGATTGCAGTTGACGACCAGGATCAGATTGTCCAGCCCCTCGCGCGCAGCCAGCGATAGCCCGGCCAGCGACTCGGGCTCGTCCATTTCACCATCGCCGACGAAAGCCCAGACGTTGCGCGCCCCGGTTTCGAGTATGCCGCGACCGGCCAGGTATTTCATGAAGCGCGCCTGGTATATCGACATGATGGGGCCGAGTCCCATCGATACTGTTGGGAATTGCCAGAAGTCAGGCATCAGCCACGGGTGTGGGTAGGAGGATAGTCCACCGCCATCAACTTCCTGACGGAATTTATCCAGCTGGCTTTCATCAAGGCGGCCTTCTAAA
>JAENXP010000141.1 GCA_016649475.1 Burkholderiales bacterium
CCCAGCCGCACACCGCGATGTCCCAGCATCGGATTGACCTCGGCCAGAGCGCGAACTTTCCTGAGTATCGTTTCCTTCTTGTGGATCACATCTTGTTCCAGATGCGACTCCTTGAAGATCTGCAGCCCGCCCTTCAGCTTGGTCAAGCCGTCGGCATATTGCTGGTAGAGCTTGGGATTGAGCAGCTTCATCGTATCGGGCAACTCTTCCAGCCCCTTGATCGTATCGCTCAGGTGATGCAGGTTTGCGATCTCCAGCTCCAGCTGCGCCGCTGTCGGAAGGAACTCGTGCATCGGCGGATCGAGCAGGCGTATGGTCACCGGCAGTCCCTTCATCGCCTTGAAAATCCCCTTGAAATCCGAACGCTGTATCGGCAACAGCCGGTCCAGCGCCGCCTGGCGCTGCTCCGCCGTCTCCGCCAGGATCATTTCCTGCATGATGGGCAGCCGGTCGGTGCTGTTGAACATGCGCTCGGTGCGCACCAGGCCGATGCCTTGCGCGCCGAATTCGCGCGCACGCACCGCATCCTCGGGCGTGTCCGCATTGGCCATCACCTTGAGGGTCGCGGTCTCGTCCGCCCAGGCGAGCAGCGTGGCCATTTCCTCCGAAAATTCGGCTTCCACCGTCGGCACCTCACCGGCGTAGACGTGGCCGGTGCCGCCGTCGATGGTAATCACGTCGCCCTCGTGCAGCGTGGTCTCGCCGATGACGGCGCTGCGCGCCTTGTCGTCGATCACGATCTGCTCGCAACCGGAGACGCAGGGTTTGCCCATGCCGCGCGCGACCACCGCGGCGTGGGAAGTCTTGCCGCCGCGGCTGGTGAGGATGCCCTGTGCACGGAAGAATCCATGGATATCTTCCGGCTTGGTTTCCTCGCGCACCAGGATTACTTTTTCGCCCGCGTTGCCGCGCGCCTCGGCGGTGTTGGCGTCGAACACGATCTTGCCTGAGGCCGCGCCGGGCGAAGCCGGCAGCCCTTGCGCCAGCGATCTGCCGTGAAAATTCGGCGCCAACTGCGGCACCAGCAGCTGCTCGAGCATGGGCGGCTCGACGCGCAGCAGTGCGCGCTCCTTGGTGATCAGCCCCTCCTTGAACATTTCCACCGAGCTGCGCACCATGCCGCGTGCGTTCATCTTGCCGTTGCGGGTCTGCAGGCAATAAAGCGTGCCTTTTTCGATGGTGAACTCGAAATCCTGCACTTCTTGGTAATGCGCCTCCAGCCGGTTATGCAAATCCAGCAGCTGGCGGTAGATCTCGGGCATTTCCTGCTCCATATCCGCTATCGGCTTGGGCGTGCGGATACCCGCAACCACATCCTCGCCCTGCGCATTGGTCAGGTATTCGCCGTAGATCACGTTCTCGCCGGTGCCGGGATTGCGCGTAAAGCCCACGCCGGTGCCGGAATCGCTGCCCATATTGCCGAACACCATGGTGCAGACGCTGACCGCGGTGCCGTTGGCTTTGTCCTTGGTGATCTTGAACTGCTTGCGATAGTCGACCGCGCGCTTGCCCATCCAGGAACGGAATACGGCGCCGACCGAGATTTCTAGTTGCTCAAATGGATCCTGCGGAAACGGCTTGCCGGTGTGACGCTTGACGAGGTCGAGGAATTCCCCGACCAGCTCCTTCAACTGCTCGGCGGACAGGTCCAGATCCAGGCGTGCGCCGTGTTTGCGCTTGAGCGCCTCCATCTTTTCCTTGAACTGCTTGTCCTCGATGCCAAGCGCGATGTTTCCGAACAACTGAATGAAGCGGCGATAGGCGTCGTAGGCAAAGCGCTCATCGCTGGTTTGCTTGATCAAGCCTTGCAGCGAGGCCTCGCTGAGGCCGAGGTTGAGTATGGTATCCATCATCCCCGGCATGGAGATCGCCGAGCCGGACCGCACCGAAACCAGCAGCGGGTTTTTGCCGCTGCCGAACCCCTTGCCGGTCTTCTTTTCCAAGGCCGCCATATGGGACTTGATCTCCTCCATCAACCCGACGGGCAGCTTGTTCGACTCGAGGTAGGCAAGACATGCCTCGGTGGACACGGTGAAGCCCGGCGGCACGTTCAGGCCGATCTGCGTCATCTCGCACAAACCTGCGCCCTTGCCGCCCAGCAGGATCTTGTTCTTGCCGTCGCCCTCTTCGAACGCGTAGATGTACTTTTTGGTATTCATGATGACGCCTCTAGAAATTGGCCGAACGTGGAATATCCATTAAACAGGCAGACGGCTGATCCGAACTCTTCAGCCGGCGCAACGGTGCGATTTTCGCACAGGATGAGCCCTGCGCGATAGGCGCCGGCGGCGGCCGCGCGCGACGGCGCGTTGCGGTGCTCAGCCGCACAGCCGCAGCTGCGGCCTGCAATTCGAGGCGTTTAGCCTCGCGCAACCGGTCCCTAGTGGGACATCAGAATCGGCGCTGTCATCGATTCCAGTACGGTGCGCGTCGCGCCGCCCAGTACCCATTCCTGCAGTCGCGAATGGCCGTAGCCACCCATGACGATGAGATCTGCATCCAGGTCCGCGGCGCGCGACAGCAGTTCGTTGCCCACGTCGATCTCGGCGCCGTGATCCGTTTTCACCTCCACGCGCACGCCGTGGCGCGCGAGATACAGGCCGATATCGGCGCCGGGAACGCTGCCGTGCTCGCCGTGTTTGGGGTTCACTGCCATGACATGCACCGAGTCGGCGAGCCGCAGCATCGGGATAGCGTCGGTGACCGCGCGCGTCGCCTCGCGGCTCGCATTCCAGGAGACGAGTATCCGTTTGCCGATCGTGGTGAATCGCCCGGCGCTGGGCACGATCAGCACCGGCCGGCCGGAAGCAAGTACCAGGCGCGCGGGAAAATCCGAATCGACGCCTGCGCCGCCCGCTGACTCGGTCTGGCCGACCACCACCAGATCGGCGTAGCGCGCGTGCAATGTCATCGCCTCGACCGGGTCATCAATGGCACTGCGCCATTCGGTGTTGCTGAAACCCGCAGCTGTTGTCTGTTTGGCGAACTCGCGCCCGGCCAGCGCCGTCTCATCCGCAGCCGCGCGCTTTTGCGCTTCGACCAGGGCCGTTCCCATCTCCGCCATTACGTACCCGGGCGGTTCAAACGGCGCGATCGCGTGCAGCGCGACCAGATGCGCGTCGTGCTGCTGCGCAAGCCGGATCGACACCTCGACGCGCACTGCACAGCGCTTGCTGGGGTCGATGTGAACAAGAATCGTTTTGTAGCCCATAGTGATTCCTTCCATTTGCATTGTCAGTGCACGGCCTGGCACGTCCGCCAGGGGTTCGCCCATTGCGTAGCTTCCAATTGACCGATCAGGCCGAGCGTAAGCATGACCGCGGCGCTCACCCCTCCCTTGCAATGCGACTGCGCCGCGAATCCACCATAGCGCGGAGTCGGGCCGCGAATGTTGATGAAAATCAAGCTGCCGTCCGGGTACACGCAGACGGCCAGAATGCGGCCGGGGAAAGAAAAACGGACACTCGAAATCAGAATATCGAGTGTCCGCAAGATCCCTTCTGCCCAGAAGGATGGGAGGAAATCAGCAAAAGGGTGAGCCAATAGTATGCGGCGTACGGGCTCGCAGTTTGATCAAGGTCAAATGCAGTGCGGATTTGGGCGATATCAGCCGAAGTAATATGAGCCATCGATCGCAAAATGACTGTACGTCACCTGCCAGACGGGGTTCGCCAGAGTAGAGTCCGGCTTCGGGCTCGTCCGGGCCCGCTCAGGTGCGGGCAGGGCAAGCAGGTGCATAATGCAGGCATCTGACCATGACATGGTGCCCGATGAAATCCCGCCTTGTTGCCGCGGCCCTGGCCGTGTCCCTCCCGCTGCCGCTGCTGGCTCAGACGCAACAGATCAAGCCGCCGGTCGCGCGTTACTGGATGAGCGTAGAGACCGCGGGTGGCATGGGCATGGACATACCGCCGGGGATGGGCGCTCTGATGCCGCCCGGGATGCAGGGTGGAAAGCAAATGCGGCTGGACCTCGGTTCAACGCGGCAGGCCGCAGGCGACCCACGGGCAGCCCACGCCATCCCGCCAGGGCTTTCGATGGGTTCCAGCCTGCCTCTGATCACGCCGCAGGCCGAACGCGCAGCGGCGCGCGAGCGCGACGAGGAACCCGAGTACGAACGCCCCAAGGGCAGGATGCTGATTTACTGGGGCTGCGGCGAATCTGTGCGCCCCGGCCAGCCGGTGATAATCGATTTCGCCAGCCTCAACGCGCAGGATGCCGCGCGCGCGTTCCGCAGCCGCTCGATTTCGCGGCCGCGCGGACCGGCGCCGGGGCGCAGCCGCACCTATGGCAGCTGGCCCAACCAAGAGGACTCAAAGGCGATACCGGCGGCTGGATCGCTGCGGGGCGAACACACGATAAGCGGAAATTACTCGCCTGAAATCCGCTTTTCGGTCGGCGAACGCCATGATTTCATGGACCCTGTCGCCTTCGAACCCGTACGCAAGACCCCGGGCGGCGCCTACGCTGTCCAATGGAAGAGCATACCCACCGCGATCGGCTACTTCGCGACTGCGATGGGCCAAGGAGACAAGCAGAACGATCTGGTGACCTGGTCTTCGAGCGAAGTTCAGGAAATGGGCCAGGTCCTGATGGACTATATCCCGCCGGCGGAAGTCGAGCGCCTGATTCGCGAGAAAGTGGTGATGCCGCCGCAAACCACCGAATGCACGGTTCCCGCCGGCGTGTTCAAGAGCGAAGCGCCAATGCTCAATTTCATCGCCTACGGCAACGAGTTGAATCTGGTGCACCCGCCGCGCCCGAAAGATCCAAAGCAGGTCTGGGAACAGGAATGGGCGGTCAAACTGCGCCTCAAGTCGACCGCGATGACCATGCTGGCCGAGGGCGAGAGCGGCGGCGGGCGCCGCGGCAGATCCACTGCAGTGGAACCGGCGGCAGCACCTGCGCCGCAGGCGGACACTGCGCCCGCGCAAGCCGACAAGCCGCAAGCCACGGATCCGGCAGAAGCCGTACAGGAAGGGGTGAAGGCGCTGCGCGGAATCCTGCGTTTCTAGAAGTCTGGAACAGTACGAGGAGATTTCTCCGCTCGCCCTCCCCTTGATCGGTGGCATTTCGGCAATTCCGAAATCTCCCCGACGCCTAATCCGAGCGCCGCTGCGGCAGCGTGACGGACAAGCTCGCCTTGACCTCGATGAATGAGGGTTCAGCTGCGGCGAGGCCGCTGGCGACCGCGCCCGCAACTTCGTCTTCACGGGCTATGCATTGTGCGCGCATACCGAAGGCGCGCGCGATTTGCGCAAAATCCGGGTTGAACAGGCTGGTACCGAGTACGCGCCCCGGGTAATGCAATTCCTGCTGAATCCGGATCGACGCGTAACTGCCATTGTTGGCCAGGATGAACAAAATCGGCAGTCTGCGTTCCACCGCCGCGATCATTTCGTTGCCGGTCATCATGTAGCCGCCGTCGCCCACCATGCAGATCACCTGCCTATCGGGAAAGCGCAGCTGCGCGGCGATCGCCGCGGGCGTGCCATAGCCCATGGTGCCCGATAGCGGTGACATCAGCCGCTGCGGCGGCACGAAACCGAAATGGCGATAGACCGGCGCGGCGAAGGTGCCCGCGTCGACGCAGATGATGGCATCTGCGCTCGCCTGCTCGCGCACGGCCTTCACCACCTGCGCGAAATCAATACCGTCGGCCGCCTGTCGCCGCGGCCAGGCGGCGTGGGCTTCGCGAATCTCCCTCAGGCGCCTGGTCCAGTCGGCGCGGGGCTGCGCAATGAGCGGTTTGCCCGCGGGGGTCAGGGCGCGCGCGAGTTCGACCGGATCGCACACCAGGCCGAAATCGGGGGCGAAGTGCAGCCCGACGATATGGGCGTCGGCGTAGGCATGTACGAAAGTCTGCGCCGGGGACGGCAGATCGGGAAATGTGTATCCCTGGCTGGTAATGTCGCCAAAGCGGGTTCCCAGTGCGAGTATGAGATCGCTCTGGCGGAACGCGTCGATCTGGGACTTCGAATTTGCCAGCCCCAATTCACCGGCATAGAGCGGGTGACGGTTGGAGAACAGATCGTTGCGCCGGAACGACAGCGCGACCGGAATTTGCCACGCTTCGGCCAGGGCGGCCAGCGCCTCCCTGCCGCCGGCCGCCTCGAACGCGCCGCCCGCGACGATCAGTGGGCGCTCTGCCGCAGCGATCCTGCCCAGCAGTTCCTGCACAGTCTTCGCGTCGGGCCGCGTGCGCACGCTTTCCTGTGCGCGCCATTGCGGCTGCGCCACCTGCTGTTGCTGCAAATCCTCCGGTATCACCAGCACCACCGGCCCCGGGGTACCTGTGGTGGCCATGCGCACCGCCTTGTACGCTGCCTCGGCAAGCTGCCCCGGGTCGGTCGCTTCGAACACCCACTTCGCGATCGTGCCATACATGCGCTGGTAGTCGATCTCCTGGAATGCCTCGCGCCGCAGATCTGCGCGCGGCACCTGCCCCACGATCAG
>JAENXP010000127.1 GCA_016649475.1 Burkholderiales bacterium
GAGTGCACCAGCCGCTCGATCAGCACCCGCATGCACGCCTTGTTGAAGGCAGCCTGACAAGCGTCGGTGGCGGCACGGATCGCTTCCGCTTTGATCTCAATCGCAGTGACCTGGGTGCGCGCGGTGATAGTAGTGGTGCGGCGGTGTATCTGGTCGGAGAAATAGAGAATTTCGCCGAAGCAACCGCCCGGCTGCACGCTGGCAATAATCTTTCCCCCAAGGCTGACGTCGACCTCGCCGCCCGCCAGAAAATAGAAATCGTCGCCGGTTTCGCCTTCGCGGATCAAGGTGGTTCCGGTGGATATGGTCTTCCACGCGCCGATTCGGACCAACTCCCATAGCGCGACGTCGTTGAAGTCTTCGAAGAACGGAAAGCCGCGCAGTTTGTTGAAGCGCTCCGAGTCCGATACCGAATCGCCGACGAGGCGCAGGCTGACGAACGCCTGGCTCAGGTCTTTTCCGAACTCGAGCCACGACTGGTAGCGCTCGGCCGGGTCCTTGGCGATCGCTTTCATCACGATCGCGTCGAGCAGCAGCGGCAGTTCCGGCCGCAGATTGACGGGCGGCGTTGGCGGGGTATTGAGAATGGCGTAGCTCAGCCCTGCCTGCGTCGAAGCCCGGAAGGGCAGGCGCCCCGTCAGCAGCCGGTACATGGTAACGCCCAGGGAATAGATGTCGGTCTGCTGCGTGAGCGCCTCCATGCGGATCTGTTCGGGCGGCATGTAGGCGGGCGAACCCACGCCGGTAATCTGCGTGGTCTCCTGGCTTGGGCGCTGCTGAAACGATGCGCCGAAATCGCTTACCTTGGTTTCGCCGCCGAGGGAGAGCAGTATGTTGCCCGGCTTGATATCACGGTGAATCACGCCGTGCCGGTGCGCGTATTCGAGCGCACGGATGCTCTTGAAAATGATCTCCACCACTTTGTTGAGCGGCAGCAGCGTGGATACTTCGGAGTGGGCCTCGAGCGTAGTGCCGGGCACGTATTCCATCACCACATAGCTGTGATCGGGCCCCTGCACCGCGTCGAGGATGTCAACGATGTGCGGGTGGTTGAGCTTGCCCGCAAGCGAGGCCTCGGCCACAAACGCCTTGAACATCATCCGCTGTTCCTGCGGATCTGCATGGGTGTCGAACTGGAACACCTTGATGGCGACGTCCCGTTCGGAAAACGGGTCGCGGGCGAGGTACACGCGACTGGTCGCGCCGCTGCCGATCTCGCGCTGGACCGGGTACTTGCCCAGATGCTCCGGCAATTCCAGTCTCATCACTGCCTCAGGCAGGCGCCGATGTGCTGAAGCAATTCGGCGTCCTGATACGGTTTGCCGATGAAGGCGTTCACCCCCAGCTTCGCCGCCCGGCTGCGATGCTTCTCGGCCGTGCGCGATGAGATGATGATGATCGGAATGCCGCAGGTGCGCGCGTCATCGCGCACGTTGCGGGTTAGGTCGAAGCCGTCCATGCGCGGCATTTCGATGTCGACCAGCATTACGTCGGGCAGGCGGTCCTTGAGCTTTTCGATCGCATCCAGGCCGTCTTTCGCCGCGATCACGCGGTAGCCCTCGCGCTCGAGCAGACGGCTGGTGAACTTGCGCACGGTGAGTGAGTCGTCTGCCACCATCACCAGCGGCATAGCCGCGCGCGCGCCGCTTGCGTTGGCGCTTTCGTCCGGGCGCCCGCCTGCCGCGGCCTTGCGCTGGGCGAGCTGCACCGGATTGACGATGAGCACGACGCTGCCGTCCGCGAGGACGGTGGCGCCGGTCACGCCCGCGATTCGCGACAGCTGCGGGCCGATGTTCTTCACCACGACTTCCTGGTTACCCAGCAGTTCGTCGACGTGGACGGCAATCCGCTGGATCCCGCTGCGCAACAACAGCACTGAGTTGTAGTCGCGGATTTCGCTGGCCGCAGACTCGCCCAGAAGCTGGCGCAGGCAGTGCAGCGGATACACGTGTGTCTGGAACTCGACCTGATTCTTTTCATAGAGTGCTGCCATCGCGTCGGATTTCAAGCGCAGCACCTGCTCTACCGTGGCCGATGAGATCGCCAGCTTCGCCGCCCCGGCTGTCACCATCACGGTACGCGTCACCGCGAGGGTAAGCGGCACGAATATGGTGAAAGTGGTTCCCGAGCCGCTGCTCGCGATATCGATGCGCCCGTTTACGGCCGCGATCTCTGCGCGAACGACGTCCATGCCTACGCCGCGCCCCGCGAGCTCGGTCACTTCCTCGGCAGTCGACAGCCCCGTCAGAAACACAAGCTGGTACTGCTCCGGCTCGCTCAGTTCGCGCTCCGGCGCAAGCAGGCCCTTCGCGACCGCCTTGCTGCGCAGCTTGTTCAGGTCGAGGCCGGCGCCGTCGTCGGCGATAATGATCACGACCTCGTTTGCTTCCTGGCGCAGTTCGATGGTGATGCGCGCAGTCTCCGGTTTTCCAGCGGCGACGCGCGCCTGCGGCTCCTCCACGCCATGGACCAGCGCATTGCGCAGCATATGTTCCAGCGGCGCTGCGACATGCTCGAGCACGCCGCGGTCGAGCTCGATCTGCGCGCCCTGGATCTCGAGCTCGGCCCTGCGGCCGATTTCGCGCGCCGTTTGCCGCACGACGCGGTGCAGCCGTTCGCCCAGGGTCGCGAAAGGAACCGCGCGCATGCGCATCAGTTCTTGCTGCAGTTCGCGGCCGATGCGCGCCTGGTGCAGCAAAGCGGCGTCGGTTTCGTCCATGTTCTTCAGCAACCCCTGCTGGATCGATGCGGCGTCGCTGAGTCCTTCGGTCATCATGCGCGTCAGTTCCTGCAGGCGCGTGTAACGGTCGAATTCCAGCGGGTCGAAATCGCGGTCGTGCCTGTCGAGGACCGACCTGCGCGACTGCATCTGACTGTCGGCCTGGATCTCCACCTCGCGCAGCTGGGTGCGCAGGCGGGCAATGCTCTCGTCGAGGTCGCCCAGTGCCTGCTTGACCTGCCGCAATTCGGCTTCGATGCGCGAGCGCGCGATGGCGACCTCGCCCGATTCGGTAATGAGGACGTCCAGCGTGTCGGCATTGACCCGCAGCATGCTCGCGGCGCTGGGCAGCGGCAGCTCGGCCGCGGCGTCCGGCGCCGGAGCGTCGCCCTGTTTTATGCGGTCCAGGTCCGCGTTCAGCCGGTCCATTTTCGACTCGAGCTCGTCGAACAGCTCCGCCGGCAGCACTCCGGACTCCAACACCGATTCCACCCTGCTCTCCATCAGGTGGGTCAACTCGCCCAGGCGGATCGCGCCGGCCATGCGCGCGCTGCCCTTAAGCGTGTGCAGCGCGCGCTTGAGCGCGTCGGCGATGTGCGGATCCTGCGGCTGCGCCTTCCAGTCGCGCAAGTCGCTGCCGATCTGCGGCAACAGTTCCTGCGCTTCTTCCAGGAACACCGGCAGAAGCTGCGAGTCGATATCGTCGCGCATGACGCGCTGTTGCTTGAGGCGTGCCGTCATCTGCAGCATGCGGTCGAGCACCTCGCCGGCTTCGCCGCACGCCTCGCCGCGCTGCAGCGCCGCCACCATGCTTTTCAATTTGTCGATCGCCGCGGCGACAAGCTCGTCATCAGCCGCTTGCGTGGCGCGGCCGGCGAATGGCGTCCACTGTTCCAGCGCGCCGGCAACATCGGCCACCGCTTCGAATCCTGCCGTGCGCGAACAGCCGGCCAGCGTATGCGCCGCGCGGATAAAGTCTTGCGGCACTGCGGCAGCAGGTTGGTATCGGTCGACCAGGGTCGCAACGTGGCCGGCGGCTTCGTTGAGGTAGATCTCCAGGAAGTTCTGTTTGGGTCGTTCCGCAGTAAGCTTGTGCGCAAGGGCGGTGATCGCACTGGCCTCGACAGCGACCGGCTGACCGAGCTTCAGCTGCACTACCCAGTCGGCAAAGCGATTCGCGGCTATGCCGACCAACTCGAGCAATTCGGCAGAGGCCGGCTGCCCGTCCTCGAGCCAACGGTTCATCACTTGCTCGACCTCCCAGGCGACCTCTCCCAGGTCGTTCAGGCCTACCATGCGCCCGCTGCCCTTCAGCGTATGGAATCCCCGGCGGATTGCCGCCAGGGCTTCCGTGTTGTCGGGTTCGGCGCGGCAGGTAGGCAGGGCCGCATCAACGCCGGCGAGAACTTCCGCGGCCTCCTCCAGAAAGACCTCGACCAAACTTGTTTCCCGCGGCGCCGCTTCCGGCGCAACTGCGGTTGCCGGCGCCGCCGGAGCGGGGCGCTGCCGGAACCGCTCGAGGAAGATATCGATCGCCTGCTCGCGCGGCTGACGCCCCTGCAGGCAGGGCTCGAGATAAAAGCCCAGGCTGCCCATGCCTTCGGCGATCCAGTCCATGTCGATCTCGCCAGGCGCCTGGATCATTGTCTCGCAGGCCGCCAGCACCTCGGAGGCGCGCTCCAGGCGCAGCGCAGTGAGCGCGCCGTGAATCTGGCGTAGCGGCGTAGCAAGGGCCGGCAAGGTGTCGCGGGCCGCGGTGCCGCGTGCGTAGGCGTCGAGTACCTGCTCCGCGTGTTGCAGATTGGCAATGATTTCCCTCGAGACCTGTGCGCGCAATTGCATTGCGTTGATCGTCTGCGTGAGCTCGGCGCGTAGCCCGGGCGGGGGCTTGCCGGCGGACTTGCCTGCGGCGGCTTCGGTGAGCCACGCCCCGAGAATGCGGACTTGCGTTTCGAGGTCCGCGGGCGCCTTTCCCAGGTTTTCGAGGATGTTTTCCGCCAACATACAGGCCGCGGACATTTCGATTACCAGACGCTGCTCGTCATCGGGCCGCGGATCGGGCAGCTTCGCCGCCGCAAGCGCCATCGCGGCAAGCAGCCGGGCGTAATGGGGATTGCCAAGCTCGGATGCCTGTTGTCGCGAGGACGTAGTGATTTCGCACAATTGCGCGGTGCTGGCAGCTTCGCCCATAAGGTACTGCTGCCAGGCCCCATTCAAGGCCGCAAGCCGGGCGCGCGCATCCTCGATCGCGGGCTGCAGCGATTCCAATTTCGCGGCCTCGGGCTCAGCGCCCGGAATAAGTTGGTCGAGCCGGAACAGCTGTCTGACGGCGTTGACGCGTTGCGTCCCGGCGCTGCAGCGCGCGATGGCATATAGCAATTCGCGCATCAGGGGGTCGTTGTCGGCCCGTGATCCGGCGGCCAGGTCGCGAATATGGAAATCGAGCTTGTTGCACAACGAATTGGCATGGGCGAGCCATACAGTATCGGTCGACGCCTGCAAGCCATCTATCAGTGCGGCGGCGACCCACCAGAGGGCGCGCCGCTCGGGCAACTGCGCTGCCGCTGAATGCATCGCGTCCAGCGCTTCGTGCATGTCCTCAAGTCCGCCCGGACGATGCCTCAGCCACCCCAGTAGCCCCCGCTGAAAGCGCGCTCGCTGCGCCTGCAGGAACACGGGCAACTGGGCGGGATCGAGCGACTGCGGCTTGGGATGGCCCGCAGCAGACGGCGTCAAATCGGGAAAGAAAAGGTCTTTTTCCGCGCAATCCGTCTTGCTCTGCAGGCCGGCGAGCTCGCGGTAGGCCGGATACAAGCGCAGGGGTATGTTGGGCTCTCCGTGAGCAAGGCCGTCGACGAACTTCTTCAGCGCCAGGACGCCGCGGTCGATTGCCACGACTGTCTCGACGCTCGGGGGCGAGCCGTTGAGTTTGGCGAAGCTGCATTCGAGGGTTTCGCAGAACTGGGTTGCGCCACTCAGCCCCACCATGTTCAAGGCGCCACTGACCTGGTGCAGGTGCTCCGGACAGGTGCCCAGAATTGCCGCATCCTCCGGGGTCGACTCGAACTTGGCGATAGTCTGGCGCACCCGCTCGAGCGCCTGATCTACCTCGGCGGTAATCCAGGACAGGATAGTGGTGTCCGCCATGGTACCCATTACACCAGGCGGAATCCGGCAACCGATTTTTTCAGCGCCGTCGCCAGTTCGGTCATTCGTGCGGCGGAGTGCGAGGTCTTTCTAGTGCCCTCGGTTGTCAGCCGAGTCACGCCGAGGATTTGTTTCATGCTGCCGGCGACCTGGGTAGCAGAAGCCACCTGCTGCTGCGTCGCGCTGGAAATCGCAGTGATCAATCCCGCGAGCCGGTTGGAGATCTGCTCGATTTCGCGCAGTGCGCGGTCAGCCTCATCCGCGGTTTGCGTACCCTCGACCACGCCCTGGGTGCTGCGTTCCATCGCCTCTACCGCATCCTGCGTGTCGCGCTGAATGCTCTTGACGATTGCGGCGATGTGTTTCGTCGCCTCCGCCGAGCGTTCGGCGAGCCGCTGCACCTCTTCGGCGACAACGGTAAAGCCGCGTCCCGCCTCGCCCGCCGACGCGGCCTGGATCGCGGCGTTGAGCGCGAGCACGTTGGTCTGCTCCGTGATGTCGGAGATCAATTGCACGATTTCGCCGATCTCCTGCGAACTCTCGCCCAGCCGCTTGATGCGCTTGGATGTTTCTTGCATCTGATCGCGGATTTCATTCATGCCGCGGATCGCGTTTTGCACCGCATGCGTGCCTTTTTCCGCGGCGCTAAGGGAGGTCTTCGCGACTTCGGCCGTGTCATTCGCGCTCATGGAGACCCCGTTCATCGACGCCGCCATTTTCGTCACCGACAGCCCGGTTTGCTCGATTTCGGTGGCCTGGTGCTGCGTTGCTTGCAGCAGTCGCCCGGTGACCGTCTGCGCCTCCTCGGTGGCAGCCGTCACCTGCTGCGCAGCTTCGTTGATGCCCGTCACCAGCCGGCGCAGCTCATCGATGGTGTAGTTGATGGAGTCGGCGATGGCGCC
>JAENXP010000109.1 GCA_016649475.1 Burkholderiales bacterium
CCCGGGGATCCGCTGCGCCTGCAGTACGCCCTGGCCCTGGCCTTGATCTGCGCCTTGCTGTTTTTCATTTTCTGGATTTTCCGGCTGGCGTTCCTCGCCAACTTTCTTTCGCGCGCCGTGATGGCGGGCTTCATCACCGGGCTCGGCGTCGAGGTGTTCACCAACCAGGTGCGCAAGATCCTCGCCGCTCCCCATGTGAGCGATGCCGCGACGGGCCTGCTGGCGGCGGCGGAGCGCCTCAACGAGACCCTGGCGAACTCGGTGAACACCGAGGGTTACTTCGTCGAGGTACTGGCCTTGATCCACTCCATTCCGCATGCGAACCTCTACTCGGTGGCGGTCGGGGTGAGTGCCTTCCTGATCGTCCGCCTGATGAAGCGCTACGCGCCGAAAATCCCCGGCGCCTTGGTGGCCCTGGTGTTGCTGACGACCCTCGTCGCAGTGCTCGACCTCCCGGCCAAGGGCGTCGCCGTGCTCGGCAATACGATCCCCTCGGGGCTCCCGGCCTTGACCCTGCCCGCGATCCCGCTGGCCGACTACCTGCGGCTGCTGCCGGGCGCCTTGGCCATAGTGGCCATACTCCTGTGCGAAGGCCTGCTGGTGGTCCGCAGCTACAGCAACAAGTACAACTACAAGGCCGACGGCGACCAGATGTTGTTCGCTTACGGCGCGGCCAACCTGGCCGCCGGCTTCACCGGATCTTTCCTCACCGGCAACAGCCCGTCCCGCTCGGCGGCGATGGATGCCGCGGGCGCGCGCAGCCAGTTGCCCAGCCTGGTGGCGGCCGTGACCATCACCCTGGTGATGCTTTTCTTCACCGACATGCTGGCGTACCTGCCGAATGCGGCCCTGGCCGGGATCGTCGCCAATGCGGTGCTCTCATTGATCGAGGTCCACGAGTTGCGCGAACTGTGGCGCATGCGCCGTTCGGAATTCTGGATCGCCGCAGTCTGCCTGCTGAGCGTGCTGGCCCTTGGCCCCTTGCGCGCCGTCATGATCGCCTTCCTGCTGTCCACGATCGACGTGATCCGGCGGGCGTCGCGTCCGGACACTGCGGCGCTCCTGGAAGCGCCCGACGGCAGTCACTTCCTCCCCGTGGACGGCGGGCAGGCCTCCGCTTCTTCCGGCCTGATGGTGTACCGCTTCGGCGCGCCGCTCTACTTCGCCAACGCGACCCTGTTCCTCGACGACGTCGAGCGCCTGGTCATGCAGGCGCCCACCCCCGTGCGCTGGTTCGTGCTGGATGCGCAGGCGATGGTGGACGTGGACACGACCGGTGCGGGGGTGCTGCGTCAGGCGATCGAGCTGCTGAAGAAAAAGAACATCACCTTCGCCGTCAGCCGCGCCGACCGGTCTTTCCGCTCGTGGCTAGCGCGTTACGATCTGATGGAACTGATAGCCCCGGACCGCTTCTACCCGACCAACCGGCACGCGGCCCAGGCGTTTCGTCAGTCTGCAGAGAGCGCGGCTGCGCAAGCTGACTCAAGTGCGGTTGCGTCGCGCAGACCCGAGCCACCGCGATAGGACAGAGAGGTGCCTCATGCATAGCTGACTCAAATCAACACGGCTTCGAGGTTTATCCGGGCGACGGGCCCGGTATTGAAAGCACGCCGTCACCACCGTTCTGGTGATGTGCCAACGAAAGGAAAAGGGAAATGACCAAAGCAAAGAAAAGCGGCGACGCAACTGCCTGCTCTCCCGGGACTCTCGAAAAGATGAAAGTCAAAGAGACCACGCTGGCAAACACGAAACTCAGCACCGTCAAGCTGAACTGGAAAGAGGTGTACTACACCAACTGCCCCCTGATCTCCGCCAGCAATGTCGACCAGGAACTGGGATGGACCAAGGAGGAGTACAAGAAGATCAGCGTCAACTACTTCTACCTGCGCGCCAAGGCCGAGAACGACTGGTATCCGCACTACATCCACAACATGGACAATCTGATCCGCTTCGGCGGCCTGTTTCCGCCCATTCACACTCAGGCCGACATGCGCCGGACCCGGCTGCTGGGTGTGACGCACGCCCCGAAGGAAGGCGGCTGCATGATGGTGCGCGCCCGCGACGACATCTATCGCATGGCAGAGCTGAAGGGCAAAAAGATCGGCCTCTCGCGCAGTCAGAACAAGATCAAGACCGACTGGTGGGGCATCCAGGAGGAGCAAGGCATCGAGCTGATGCTGCGCATGAACGGCATGACCCGGAAGGACGTGCGGATCGTGGAATTTCCGTACGCGGACGACTGGTACAACAACCCCGAGATGGTGGGTCCGGTGATGGAAAACCCGTCGGAGCTGTGGCTGCGGCGGGATCACAAGAACGACCTGGCCTTCCGTCCGCTGGAAACAGCCTTGTTGACCGGTGTGGTCGATGCAATCTATACGCAAAGCAAACCGTTCCAGCATTTGCAGGAGGCAACGGGCAAGATGAAGGCGATCGAGGACCTGTCGCGCTATCCGGACTGGACGCTGCAGGTGGCCAACATCCCGGCCACCATCACCTGCAGCGACGTGATGGCCGAAAAGCACCCAGAACTGGTCGTCGCCTTCATGAAGGGCATGATCAAGGTCGGACGCTGGGCCAACGAGCACAAGCACGCCGCCGCTGCGATCCTCGACAAGCAAACGTTCTACCTCGACGTCGAGGACACCTACCGCGGCATCAAGGACATGGATCTGGTGCCCAACCTGTCGCCGCAGAATATGGCCTCGGTCGAGATCGGCAAGGACTTCATGCTGAGCCACGGCTACATCAAGCGGGACTTCGACGTGCATAAGTGGGCGGCACCCGAGTTTCTGGAGCAGGCCGCGCGGGAACTGCTGGAAGCGCAGTGGAAGAAGACCACCAAGTCGAAGCTTCCCAGCGCAGCCGCGGCCCTGGCATCTGGCGGGCGGATCGGGTAGCCGGGCGCAAGCTCGGTGCGGGGAGGGTGCCCTCCCCGCCGGTCCGGGGAAGTGTGACGAACAAAGACTGGGGATCTGAACATGGTTAAACCCGATGCAAAGCGGTTCTGGAACCGGATTGCGGCCGGTCGGGCGTTGCTGTCACTGACTGTGCTTGCCGCGCTCGGCTTCGCGGGTGCCGCAAGCGCTGTCGCAGCGCAGACCGAGAAGCCGGTTCCCGCGGCGGTTAGCCGCGATCTTCCCAAGGGGAAGCAAACCACCCTCAGTCTCTACGTGACCGCTGCTCAAGCCTATGAAATGTGGAAGGCTGCGCCGGACAGGATCAAGGTCATTGACGTGCGCACGCCGGAGGAGTTTGCACTCATCGGCCACCCGGAGAAGATCCTGATCGAGGAGGGGACTTCCAGTCCGCCAAAGCAGTAATGCGGCGAACCCGAAAGATAACCGGCCTGCGTTACCGAAAGGAAACGCAGGCAGAGTGCTAAAATTGCGCGCAATCAAGACGAGAAGCACAAGTAGGAAAGCATAAGTTCGGCGCCTGCATTTGCCGAATCAAGATTGATCACAAGGAGTACTCGCATGAAGATCCACGCTAGTTTCAAGCACCAGGCCGCCGTCCTTGCCTTCGCGGCCTGTACTCTGCTGCCGTCGATGGCCCAGGCTCAGCAGGCGGACAAATGGCAGTACAGCGCATCCATCTACGGTTGGTTCCCGGGCATAAGCGGCGAGTCGAAATACCCGGTGGATGGGGGCGGCTCGAGCGTCAATGTCAGCAATGACACGCTCCTGGACTCCCTCAACGGCTTTTTCATGGGCTCGCTCGGTGCGCACAACGGGCGCTGGGGCGCGTTCACCGACCTCGTGTACTTCGACCTCGGCGGCTCGAAGGCGGGATCGCGCGATTTCAGCATCGGCAACATCGGGCTTCCGGCCGCCACCAGCGCGGACCTCAAGCTCGATCTCTCGGCGTGGATCTGGACGCTCGCCGGAGAATACCGGGTGAAGTCGGATCCGGGCCTGAAGGTGGACCTGCTCGCCGGCGCGCGGCTTCTGGACATGACTCAGAAACTCGACTGGGCGATTGCCGGGAGTCTGGGCAATATTACACCGGCTAGCCGTACCGGCAGCCTGGAAGCGAAGGAAAGCTTCTGGGACGCGATCGTCGGCGTGAAAGGCCGCTACGCCTTCGGCGCGGACAGGAAATGGTCCGTGCCTTTCTATCTGGATGTCGGCACCGGCCAGTCGGACAGCACCATGCAGGCAGCCATCGGCCTGGGCTACGCCTTCGGCTGGGGCGAACTCAGCGCGACGTACCGCTATCTCGACTACAAATTCAAGTCGGACAGGATCATGCAGGATGTGAATCTCGGCGGCCCGATGGTCGGGGCGACCTGGCGCTGGTGAGTTGTTTCGCGGCGGCGATGTTTGCAGCGCAAAGTGAATGCACAACAGCATCGCCAACGTGGTTTAGGCAGTGGCTGGAGAAACCGAAACCAGCATCCAATATTGTTTTGATTACAGTACCAATTTAATTAGGGAGTTCGAACATGAAAAGCATGACGCAAATCGCAATCGGCGCGGCCATCCTGTCGCTTTCATTCGCAGCGTGGGCGCAAAAACCCGCGGTGTATCCGGCGAAAGGTCAGTCCGCCACGCAGCAGAGCAAGGACGACGGCGAATGCTATGCGTGGGCGAAGAAGTCGACGGGCATCGATCCGGCCAACCCGCCCCAGGCTGCGGCAGCGCCTGCCCCGCAGAGACAGGGTGGCGTGGTCAGGGGCGCGGCAGCGGGCGCCGCGGTCGGGGCGATCGGCGGCAACGATGTCGGCAATGCGGCGGTAAAGGGTGCGGTCGTCGGCGGCGTGGCGCAGCGATCGAGGGCGAAGGGTGCGCAGCAACAGGCGGCAGCGCAGCAGTCGCAGCAGTCGCAGCAATCGATGCAGACCTACAACAACGCTTACGCAGCCTGCATGTCCGGACGCGGCTACACGGTCAAGTAATCTGATCGGCCGGGCAAGTGAAGTAGTCGGACACCGAGGCGCTGTTCAACGGCAAGCGGGTGGCAAAGTTCGCGAACCTGGAAAAAGCCGCCACCCGCAAGCTGCAGATGCTCGAAGATGCGGCCGAATTGCGGGATTTGATGGCTCCACCAGCGAACCGCCTGGAAGCCCTCAAGGGCGAGCGCAAGGGCCAGCACAGCATCCGCGTCAACGACCAGTGGCGCATATGCCTTGTCTGGACGCGGGCGGGGCCGGAGCAGGTCGAAATCGTAGACTACCATTGACGGAGACCGACATGAACAAGATGCGCCTTGTCCACCCGGGCGAGGCGTTGCGGGAGGAATTCCTTTCTCCACTCGGACTTTCCGCTCACGCGCTGGCGCAGGCGCTGCGAATTCCGGCGCCCCGCGTGAACGATATTGTCCGCGAACGCCGCAGCGTGACACCCGACACGGCCTTGCGCCTGGCGCGGCATTTCGGGACGACCGCGCAGTTCTGGCTTAACCTGCGGGCCAGTTATGACCTCAAGATTGCGATGCGGGAGTAGGGCGCGAAGATTATGAAGGAAGTCGAACCGCGGGCGGCAAGTGCGGCAGGGGTCGGGTTCGGTATTGACGCAAACGCAACAACGGGCGGCCCGCGGTTCGCGCTAAACTGCGATGCTGAATGCAGGCCGCAAGCGGGCGGCCTCGCGCGCGACCTGATGTAAAGCGCAAACATCGGTCACCCCGGACAATTGGCGAAGGAGTAAGGCATGAGCGAAGTGAACAAGGATATCGGCGTCTTGACCGCGCTCGCGAAGCGGCTCGAGGACGAAAGGCTGCCCAGGGCGCTGGAAATGAAGACGAGGGTAGATCGCGGTGAACTGCTCGACGACCACGATCTGTCCTTTCTGGAGAAAATATTCAGCGAGGTCGGCGAAATCAGGGGTTTCCTCGAGCGCAATCCACAGTATCAGGACGTCGCCGGCCGCATGATGCAGCTGTACAAGGAAATCACCACCAAGGCGCTCGCAAACGAGTCGGCGCAAAAAAAGTCATAGGTATTTCTCCGCGTCGGCCAGCAGCCCTCGCTGCGCCGGCATGGCGCTGCGCCTGCATTTCACCGGAACGGCGATGGCGCTCAGCTCGCCCAGCCTCAGTTCGCTCAGGACCAGTTCGGTTGCGGGTTCGGAAGAATGTTCCGCGACCTTGATGCCGAGGCGGCTCACCCTCAGGCGGACTTCGCTCATGGCGAGGTGCTGCTCCGGCGCCAGCAGAACCTCGCTGATCTGCCCGATATAGCCTTCCATCGAACGGGGCGTGCCTTTGATTTGCTGCAGTTCCTTGGTGTCGCGCGCGATCTGCGCCTCGATTTCGGCAATCTCGCGCGTATGGTCGGCAACCGCCTCGATGCCGAATCCGGCGGACTTCAGCATGCGCAACCTGGTTCCTAGAAACGCCCTGCGCTCCGCGAGATCGGCCGCCTGCTGCTGAACCGCACCTACGCGTGCGAGCACGACATCGAGCAGGCGGCGCACGCCGCGCAGGCCGATCTCGATCCGCGCGTCCTCCTTCGTCGCCGCCGGCGCAACGATCCGGTGCGCGCTGAAATTGACGTTGACCTGCGCGACATCGCTCTTGAGGATGCCGTTCTCCAGGGCCGTGCCGTACACCGTGCGCTCGGATTTTTCCATCACCATCAGCGCAAACGCGTCCGGCGCGCCGCCGTGCCGGGGGTCGTCGAAAAAGGCGCGCAGTTCGGCGCTGCGCGCCAGCACCCGCGGCACGTCTGCGGAGGTTGCGAAAAACGCGTTGACGCTGAGGTCGTCCCCCCAGGCTTCGCGCGACAATTCGAGCGGCTGCGGCAGCGACCGGATGAGTCCGCCCAGGTACTGCGCGCTGCGGATGACGGCCGGCGCGAGCTTGTCCTGATAGCGCGCCACCAGGCGGATGCGCGGTTCGGTGTTGTCGACCACGAACTCCACCACGCGCTCGACCAGGTTGCGCTGGCGTTCGTCGAGAACCGGCGCCTTGGCTGCGCTTGATCGCGACAGCCGCGAAAACATCGCCTTGAATGGATTGATGGCCATGTGCTTCGGTCCTTGCCGAGAGCGCGAGACGGCGCGCAGATTGCAGCCATTGTAGACATCCGGCGCGGCGTCGCAATGACGGGGATCAAAGGCGGGCCGCGGGGGGCGCCCGGGAAGCAGGCGTTGCGCCACCCGAGTCCGGGTGCCGCAGCAG
>JAENXP010000560.1 GCA_016649475.1 Burkholderiales bacterium
GGTAAAAGCGGCCGGCCTGTCCAAGGTAGTGCCGAACGGCGCCAGCCAGCTTGTCATTCTGCATGAGATCGAGCTCGAGGTCATGGCGGGAGAGGCGGTGGCCATCGTCGGCGCTTCCGGTTCGGGCAAGTCCACGCTGCTGGGCCTGCTCGCCGGCCTGGATACGCCCAGCGCCGGCAGCGTGCATCTGGACAGCGTCGATCTGTTCGCCCTGGGCGAGGACGGGCGCGCCGCATTGCGCGCACAGCTGCTCGGTTTCGTGTTCCAGTCGTTCCAGCTGTTGCCGGCGCTGAATGCACTGGAGAACGTGATGCTGCCGCTGGAGCTGGCCGGGACGGCCGACGCGGCGCGGCGCGCATCAGCCATGCTCGAGCGCGTGGGACTGGGCGAACGCCTGGGACACTATCCGAAATACCTCTCCGGCGGGGAGCAGCAGCGCGTCGCGCTGGCGCGCGCTTTCGTGATGCAGCCCAAGCTGCTGCTGGCCGACGAGCCCACGGGCAATCTGGACGCGGAAACCGGCGCCGGCATCATCGATTTGATGTTCGCGCTCAATGCGGCGGCCGGCACCACACTGGTGCTGGTGACCCACGACGACGCGATTGCGCGCCGCTGCCAGCGCCAGATCCGGCTCGCGGGCGGACGCGTGCTCGCATGATGAACATGTTTGGATACGATGTATCAAATGCTGTCACTGTCATATGCCATCAGCGGACTTGCGCGCTGTGCGCGCCAAGCGTCGTTTTGGTACGGATGAAAAGCGTATCCATACCAAAACGACGGTTACTGGTAAAAACAACAGCGTCTTGGACTTGCTTTTATACAAGATCGCCGATTACGCGCGGATGCGCTTTTCATCTGCGTCGTAATCGACGATCCGCGCGGACGGGTCGCCGTCCGCGCCAGTTCGAACGCCAGCGCCCGCCAATCGTGTCAATACTTGAATCGTGACCAATAATCTGCCGCTGCCGCTGAAAATGCTGCTGCGCGACTGGCGCGCGGGCGAGTTGCGCGTGCTGGCGCTGGCGCTGGTCATTGCCGTTGCCAGCGTCACCAGCGTCGCTTTTTTCGCCGACCGCGTGTGGCAGGCGCTGACGCGCGAGGCGAATCAGATGCTGGGCGCCGACGTGTTGCTGGTGTCCGACAGTCCTTTCGCGCCGGAATTGCGCGATGAGGCCGCCGGACGCGGTCTTGCGCGCGTCGACGGCGTGAGCTTCGTCAGCATGGCGCGCGCGGGCGAGGCAGCCCAGCTCGCGGGCGTCAAGGCGGTCAGCGCGGGTTATCCATTGCGCGGCAAGCTGCGCATCGCGCCGCGCCTGAACGCCGAGGATGCCGCGACCGACACCATTCCGCCGCCGGGTTCGGTGTGGCTGGATGAACGCCTGAGCGCTGCGCTGGGGGTCGCGCCGGGCGGGCAGGTCGAACTCGGCAACGCGCGCTTCACTGTAGGCGCGGTGCTTACGCTGGAGCCTGATCGGGGCGTGAGTTTCTTCAATATCGCGCCGCGCCTGCTGATGCGCGTCGAAGACCTTCCCGCCACCGGACTGATCCAGACCGGCAGCCGCGCGCATTATCAACTCTACCTCGCCGGCGAGCGCGCGGCCACGGAAGCGTACGCGAATTGGGTCAAGTCCAGGTTGGGTCCGGGGCAGCGCGTCGAAAGCCTGGGCAACGCCCGCCCCGAGGTGCGCGCCGGACTGGACCGCGCGCAGCAATTTCTCGGCCTCTCGGCGATGCTCGCGGTAATCCTCGCCGCCGTCGCCATCGCGCTGTCGACGCGCCGTTACACCCAGCGCCATCTGGACGGCTACGCCGTGATGCGCTGCTTCGGCGCCTTGCAGGGCCGGCTGTTTGCCCTGTTCGGCTGGGAATTCGTGCTGTTGGGGCTGATCGCAAGCACGGTTGGTTGCGTGCTCGGCTACGCCGGCCAGGCCGTGATTGCGGGCTGGCTTACCGAGTTCGTCGCTTCGTCGCTGCCGCAGCCGGGCTACTATCCGGTGCTGCAGGGATTTGCCGCGGGGCTGTTGCTGCTGCTCGGATTTGCGCTGCCGCCGCTGCTGCAGCTGAAAAACGTGCCGGCGATACGTGTCATCCGGCGCGAGGTCGGCGCGCCGCGGCAAGGCGCTCTTGCCGCTTACGCGCTGGGGCTGGCCGCGCTGGCGGCCTTGCTGCTGTGGCAGGCGGGCGAAGTCAAACTCGGCGCCACCGTGTTCGGCGGCTTCGTCGCAGCTTTCATATTGTTCTGGCTGGCGAGCCTGGGGGCGTTGCGCCTGTTTGCCGCACTGGGCCGCTCGGGCAGCGTTACCTGGCGTTACGGTCTCGCGAATCTGCGCCGGCGCAGCCGCACCAACGCCGTGCAGATCGTCGCGCTCGCGCTGGGCCTGACCGTGCTGCTGCTGCTGACGTTCATCCGCGGCGACCTGCTCGAGGCCTGGCGCACCAAGCTGCCGCAGGACGCGCCCAATCGCTTCGTGGTAAATATTCAGCCGGAGCAGGTGCGGCCGCTGGCGCAGTTCCTGGCGCAAATGGGCGTCGCGGCGCCGACCAGCTTTCCGATGGTGCGGGCGCGGTTAGCCGCGATCAACGGCCGCGCGGTCGGCGCGGCCGACTACACCGAC
>JAENXP010000533.1 GCA_016649475.1 Burkholderiales bacterium
ATTACTACAAGAAATATCCGGACTGGGTGTACGCGTGGAACGCCGGCAAGCCTGCCCTGGCCTACGCCGGCAAGTCGTGGACGTTGCTGCATCCGTCAGCCAAGTATCTGTTCGGCGGCGCCGATGACCGCGCCTATGAAATCGACTTTCCGGGTTTCGGGCGGACCTTTCCGCATGCCTATGGCAAGTCCGGTGATAAATACCTGACCACGCGCCTGACGCTGAGTCCGGCCGGAGATGAATTGACCCTGGATTTTGCCAAGACGCTGCTGGATAACGAACGGCTAGGCCAGCATGAAGTGCCGGATTATCTGGCGATCAGCTTTTCCTCCACGGATTATGTCGGTCACATGTTCGGGGCCTCCAGCCTCGAGTCCGAAGACAACCTGGCACACCTCGACCGCACGCTGGCGGATCTGCTTGCCCATGTCGACAGGAAAGTCGGGCTGAACAACACGCTGATCGTGTTGTCGGCCGATCACGGCCAGCCGGAAATCCCCGGACATTTGCATGAGTTGGGCATCGAAGCCGCTCATTACTTCGATACCAAAGCCCTGGACAAGGCGCCGGCTATCGCGGCATTGAAAATGAAATTCGGGATGGGCGAGGAACTGATCGAGGCTTTTTTTCAACCCTATATCTATCTCAACCACAAACTGATCCGTGAAAAGGGCCTGGATCAGGCCGCGGTGGAAAGGGCTGTTGCTGCCGAGTTGGAAAAATTCGATGGTGTGGCGGCCGCGGTATCCAGTTCCGCGCTGCGTAGCGCCAGTCTGCCCGACACCGTATTGATGCGTTCGATCCTGCGCAACTTTCATCCCAAGCGCTCCGGCGATGTCTATTTGGTGTTCAACCCGAATGTATTCATCAACGACTTTGATGGATTGACGGTGGCCTCGACCCATGGCTCGCCCTGGCGCTACGATACCTTTGTGCCGGTGATATTCGCGGGCGCCGGCCTGAAGCCCAAAGTGATCAGCCGCCCGGTCACGCCGTATGACATTGCGCCGACGCTGTCAGCGTATCTCGGTGTCAAGCCACCATCGGCGGCAATCGGAAATCCACTGCCGGAAGTTCTCGGGCAATGAACGGACGCAATCATCGAGCCGGTGCCCGTCATGGTTGACCGTCAACCGCCAGTCGTGGAATAGTCGTGCATGTCTCACCGCAATCGCCGTCAACGACACCAAGCCGCGGCAATCCCAGCCTCCGCAACGCCTGAAGTTACTCCCGTAGCTTCGGCGTTATCGCGACGTGTGCGTCTCGCGCTGCTGGCCGTGGCGGTGCTGGTTGTGATCAGTGCGGGTGTTTGGTGGGGGTCACGGCCGTCGACGCCGCTGCAGGTTGCCGATGTCTCGGCGTCAGTAGCGTTGAATGCAAACTTCGTCGGCAGCGAGGCGTGCGCCAATTGTCACGTCAATGCCTATGCGGCTTGGAAGAGCTCGCAGCATGCGCGGGCGATGCAACACGCCGCCGCGGAGACCGTGCTCGGCAATTTTGCGCAGGCGAAGTTTCGCTATGCAGGTGTCGAATCGACCTTCTTCCGGCGTGAAGGCAAATTCTTCGTGCACACGGATGGCGCCGACGGGAAACTCGCCGACTTCGAAATCAAGTACACCTTCGGCATCGCGCCGTTGCAGCAGTACTTGATCGCGTTCCCCGATGGCCGGCTGCAGGCGCTATCGATCGCCTGGGACAGCCGCGCGAAGGAGCAGGGCGGCCAGCGCTGGATTCATCTCTACCCGAACGAGAAGGTGGACCACCGCGACGAGTTGCACTGGACACGTCGATCGCAGAACTGGAATTTTATGTGCGCCGACTGTCATTCGACCGAGGTGCGCAAGAATTACGATGCGGCGTCGAATACTTTCCGCACGACCTGGAAGGAAATTTCCGTCGGCTGCGAGGCGTGCCACGGACCGGGATCGGCGCACGTCGATTGGGCACGCGAGAAACCGGCGGCCGCAAGCAGGGGACTCGGCGTTGCATTTTCCGAGCGGGCCGGTGCGCGCTGGACCATCGATGCGAGGACGGGCAACGCGTTGCGCAGCCGTGCGCGCGAGCAGGACACCGAGATCGACGTCTGCGCCCAATGCCATGCCAGGCGCAGCCAGATCGCCGAAGGTTATCGCGCCGGACTGGCGTTCCAGGACTACTATCGTCCGGCACTGCTGTCGCCGGCCCTGTATCACGCCGATGGCCAGCAGCGTGATGAGGTCTATATCTGGGGTTCGTTCCTGCAAAGCCGCATGTATCACGCCGGCGTCACCTGTGGCGACTGCCACGAGCCGCACGGGCAAAAGCTGCGGGCGCCGGGCAACGCGGTTTGCGCCACCTGTCATCTGGCATCGAAGTACGACGCACGGACTCATCACCATCATGCCGGGGAGGGTGCCGGTAGCCGTTGTGTCGACTGCCATATGCCGGCAACGACCTACATGGTCGTCGACCCCAGGCGCGATCACAGCTTGCGCATACCGCGACCGGACTTGTCCGTTTCAAAGGGCACGCCCAATGCGTGCAATGGCTGTCATCAGAAAAGCGACGCCAAGTGGGCGGCGGATACCATCGAACGCTGGTACGGCCATGCGCCACAAGGGTTCCAGCGTTATGCCGAGGTATTCGCGTTTGCTGAACAGGGTGCTGCGGAAAGCGGCCCGGCGCTTGCGTGGCTGGCTAGAGAGCGCTCGCACCCCGCGATCGCGCGCGCGAGTGCGCTCGAGGCCCTCGCACGCTATCCGGCACGCGCCACCATAGAAGCGGCGCGCGCGGGATTGATCGATACTGAC
>JAENXP010000255.1 GCA_016649475.1 Burkholderiales bacterium
ATCCGCGCGCGAATGCGACCGCCGCCTGGAGCACGTCGCTCTCGGCGATTCGGTGTACCAGCCCGATGCGCAGCGCCTCCTCGGCTTCGACCGTGCGCCCGCTCAATATCATTTCCAGCGCGCGCGCTTCTCCGACCGCACGCGGCAGGCGCTGGGTGCCGCCGTATCCCGGTATCAGCCCGAGCTTGATTTCCGGCAGTCCCATTTTCGCCGTCGTCACGGCAATGCGGAAGGTGCAGGCGAGCGCAAGCTCCAGCCCGCCGCCGAAGGCATAGCCGTTGATGGCTGCAACCGAAAACATGGGCAGGGTGTCCAGACGCGCCAGCACCGCCTGCCCGAACGCCGCGTCGCGCCGTTGCTCGCCGAGGCTGCGGCCGGTCAGTTCCTTGATGTCGGCGCCGGCGCAAAACGCCTTGGCGCCGGCGCCGGTCACGATCAGCGCGCGCGCGTCGCTGCCCGCAACTTCGTCGAAGGCCTGCGCCAGTTCGTGCAGCACCGACGCGGACAGCGCGTTGAGCGCCTCCTGCCGGTCCAGGGTAAGCACCGCAAATTCGTCCTGCCGTGTCAGCTTTACGCTCATATCGCTACCCTACGCTATTACGCTGGTTTGTCGGCGCCGCCGAAGCGGCAGGGTGTGGGCTGGATGCGGCTCTCCCGGGCCCAGGCCACGAGTTCGCGCTTCAGGGTCTTGCCCGAAGCGGTCATCGGAAATTCGGTCATCACCAGGTAGTACTCGGGCATGTCGTACTTGGACAGTCCGGCGGCATCCAGGTGCGCCAGCATTTCCTCTGCGCCCGGCCCCGGCGGCGTGCGCGGGATGATGGCGAGACAGACGCGCTCGCCCAGGCGTTCATCCGCAACCGGGAAGGCCACCGCCTTGGATACGCCCGCGTGGCGATGCGCAAGGTCTTCGATGCGCGCGGGATAGATATTGTGCCCGCCGCGTATGATCAGATCCTTCATGCGCCCGACCACCTGCAGGTTGCCGCGCTCGTCGAAACGGCCCAGATCGCCGCTCATGAACCAGCCGTGCGCATTGAACGAAGTTTCGGTCGCGTGCTGGTTGCCGAAATACCCCAGGGTAAGCAGCGCACCGCGCCCGCCGATCTCCCCGATCTCGCCAGGCGCGACCTCCACGTCCGCTTCGCCCTGGCGCCAGAGCCGGATCTCGTAGCCGCTGCAGGCGCGTCCGCAGGTCGAGACGATAGTCTCGGCCGCGTCCCTTGGCAGGGTGTACTGGTGCGAGCCGTTCTCGGTCATGCCGTAAACGTTCTGCGGCGTGATGCCGATCGCGAGAAAACTTGCCGCAAGATCACTGGGTATGGTCGAACCGGCCATATAGAACACCTTGACGCGGGCCAGCGCGTCAAGGCCGCGCCGGCGCATCTGCGCCAGGGCGTCGATCGCATGGGTGGGGACGCCCATGACGTAGGTGGCCCCGGATTCGATCAAGCGGTCGATGACATCGGTGCCGCGGGGCAGATCATTCAATACCATTTCAAAGCCCGCCACCAGCGCCTGCACCAGGCCTACGGTAGCGATATGGTGCGATGTCGGGCTCAGGCTGAGCAGCACCGTGGTGTCGTCGTGCTTCCAGTCGCGCACCATGGCGCGTCCGTTGGCAAGCAGCGTGTTGTCCGAATGCATCACCCCCTTCGGCGTGCCGGTGGTGCCGGAAGTGAACGCGAGGTAGGTGACCTTGTCCGGATTGAGATCGGGCGCCAGACTCGGCGGCCGGGCCAGACGCTGCGGCGGAAAGGCCTCGCCTGCAGCGCCTGTCGCGGCGTGCCCGCGCGGCTCGAGACGGTAGACGCGGCGCATGCCCGCAAGCGCGGCCGCTTCGGTGAATATGTCGCGCCGCGCGCTGTCCGCGCCGTAGCCGGACTGCGCCACCAGCGCCGCACACTCGATGCGCGCGAGCAACTCCAGCACTTCACCGGTGGTGTAGTTCTGGTGCATCGAGGGGTTGCACACATAGCCGTTGCGCGAGCACGCGAGCAGGGTGACCACCGACTCCACCCGGCTCGGAATCCACATTGAAACGCGCTGGCCCGGCTTCACGCCGGCCAGGTGCAGATCCTCGGCCGCGCTGTCCACCCAGGCGAGCAGATCGCTCCAGGTCAGCCGGTGCACGGCATCGCGCAATGCATACGCCGCCGGGCGCTCGGCAGCATGGTCGCGCGCGAGCGAGTACAGCGTATGCTGCTGCCACAGGCCTTCGGCGTAATAAGCGCGCGCGGTCTGCGGATCGTGCAGCGTAAGTATCGTGCTCACTGGTCGTCCGCGCCCGGCCTTCAGTGGCCGAATTTGTCTGGATCCGGCTTGCGCCGCTCGGCAAACGACTGCGACAGTTCGTGCGACTCGTCGCTCTCCAGGTAGCCGCGCAGCAGCAGGTCGTGCGCCATGCGCGCGAGCCCGGCCACGCCGCCGTGGCGCGCGTTGAACGCGGCCTTGACCGAAGCCAGCGCGAACGCGCCGCGTTCGGCCACTTCCAGCGCCATCGCACGCGTGGCAGTTTGCAGTTCGGCGTCGGGCACCACCTTGTTGATCAGCCCCATCTGCATCGCCTCGGCGGCGCTCATCTTCGGATTGCGATACCAGATATCCTTGGCGCGTTTCTTTCCGACCAGATCCTCCAGATACCAGGTGCCGTAGCCTGCGTCGAAGCTGCCCATCATCGGCCCGACCTGGCGGAACACCGCGCTCTCCTTGGCGATTGTGAGGTCGCACACCATCTGCAGCACGTTGCCGCCGCCGACGGCAAAGCCGTTGACCGAAGCGATCACCGGTTTTTGCAGCCGGTCGATGCTCTCGTACATCTCCAGCGTCGGCAGTGTTCCGGCGTAAAGCGTGGTTTTTTCCATGCCTTCCTTGCGCCCGCCGATGCAGAAAAAACGCTCGCCCGCGCCGGTGAGCACGATCACCCGGGTGCGGGTCTCGCGCCGGATGTCGTTGATGCAGTCGCGTATCTCGTGACACATGCGCGGTGTGAACATATTGCCGTCGTCGGGGCGGTTGAGCGTGATGGTCCCGACCGGCCCGTCCTCTGCGTAAAGAATTTCCTCGTATGCCATGGTTACCTCAGATGATGTGTTGTTCACGCAATTGTTCGATTTGCTCCGGCTTCAGGCCGAGCAGTTCGCGCAGCACCGCGTCCGTATGTTCTCCCAGGCCCGGGGGCGGCAGGCGGTAGGTTTCCGACGAGTCATCGACGCGGATTCCCAATCCAACCTGCGGAATTCTGGAGTTGAACGCGGTAACGGAATATAGCATCCCGCGCGCGTGCAGCTCGCGGTCGGAGCCGACTTCGTCCAGCCGGTTGATCGGCCCGGCGGGAATGCGGTGCTGCGCGAACAGTTCCAGCCAGTCCCCGCGCTTGCGTAGGCGCAATACCGATTGAATCCGCGCAACGATTTCGGGGCGCGCCTCGCGCCGGTCCTTGTTACTGCGAAAACGCGCGTCGGCGCCGTAGTCCGGCTCGCCCACCGCGGCCCAGAAGCGGCGCCAGATGCCGTCGTTGCCCAAACCCAGCGTGATCGGTTCGTCCGCGGTGTCGAAGCTCTGATACACCGCGACCACGCTGTCGCGCGCGCCCGAGCGCCGCGGAAGTTCGCCCGAGCCCAGAAACGGCACCAGCCTCGGCGCCATGAAGCGCGTCATGCTTTCGACCATCGATATGTCGATCGCGCAACCTTTGCCGTCGGCGCGGCGCCGGTACAGCGCGGCGGCGACAGCCATTGCCGCATCCATGCCCGAGAGCAGGTCTGCCGCCGGCGTCCCCACCTTCTGCGGCGGCGCATCGGCTTCGCCGGTAAGGTCCATGACGCCGCTGTACCCTTCTGCGATGAGATCGTAGCTCGGCAGGTCGCTGCGCCCGCCCTCCACGCCGAAGCCGGTAATCGATACGTGCACCAGGTCGGGACGCACCGCGGCGAGTGTCGCGTGGTCTATCCCCAGCTTGCGCTGGCTGCGCGCGATCTGATTGGTTACCACGACGTCGTGCCGGGCCACCAGCGCGTGCAATAAATTGCGTCCCTGCGGCGCGCTGAAATCGAGGGTGACGCTGCGCTTGTTCCGGTTCACCGCAAGGAACCACAGCGATTGCTGCGCCAGGAACGGCGGCCCCCAGCCGCGGGCGTCATCGCCCTCGCGCCGCTCTATCTTGATCACGTCGGCGCCAAAGTCGGCCAGCAGCAAGGTCGCGTAGGGGCCTGCGATGGAGGTGGTCAGGTCCAGCACCCGCACGCCCTCGAGGAGGCGTATGCAATCCTTGTCCGCTTCCTGCTTGTGCGGTAGCTGACTCAGCGGCAGCTTGCCCTCGGCGTCCCGCATATGCGCCTCCCGGCGGCTACTTGAACGGATGCTTTATGACGATCGTTTCCCTGCGATCGGGCCCGGTCGAGATCATGTCCACCGGCACGCTGCAGATCTGCTCCAGCCGCGACAGATAGGCGCGCGCATTCGCCGGCAGTCCTTCTATCCGGCTCACGCCCACCGTGCTCTCGGACCAGCCCGGCATTTCCTCATAGATCGGGACACAGTCGCTGGCGGCATCCGCGCCGGCGGGAAAAATATCCAGGGTCTCGCCGCCGACCCGGTAGCCGACGACGAGCTTGATCTTCTCCATGCCGTCGAGCACGTCGAGCTTGGTGATGCACAGGCCGGACACGCCGTTGATCTGAATCGAACGCTTGAGCACCGCGGCATCGAACCAGCCGCAGCGGCGCGGCCTGCCCGTGACGGCGCCGAATTCATTGCCGACCTTGCGCAGCCGCTCGCCGACCGCGTCATCTAGCTCGGTCGGAAACGGTCCGCTGCCTACGCGCGTTGAATAGGCCTTGGCGATGCCCAGCACATAATGCAGCATCTGCGGTCCCACTCCGGCGCCACCCGCCGCGGCGCCAGCGACGCAGCTGCTCGAGGTGACGAAAGGATAGGTGCCGTGGTCGATGTCCAGGAGCTGTCTCTTATACACATCTGACG
>JAENXP010000828.1 GCA_016649475.1 Burkholderiales bacterium
CCCAGAGCCATGCCCGATGCGGACAAAACCAGAACCTTTGCAACGTTTCGCAATGGCGCGCGATGAATGGGGTTTTCGGCGGCATAATACGTCGCGGCGGCCAGACCCACGCACAGCGCCACCAAACCGAGGTTTGTCAGCGCCCCACTTCCGAACAGCTGCGCTCCGAGGATCAAAACCGGCCAATGCCATAGGTAAAGGCCATAGGAAATATTGCCGATGAACTGCAGCGGCGACGCGCGCAGCATCAGACGCGATACCCGGCTTTCCGGGGTCTTTTGCGGTGCATCGAGCAATACCAGCACAGCGCCCATGCATGGAAGCAGTGCCCAAAACCCCGGGTAGCGCAGGCTATCGCCATAAGAAGCCGCCGCCAGCAGGATGGACAGCCAGCCCATAGTGTTCAACAAGGACCGCCCGCGCAAGCGCTCCAGCCACCCGGCGCGCCCCGCTTCGCTTGCCTGTCTTAGCAGAAACGACAACGCACCAAGTGCGAATTCCCAGACCCGGCCGGGCATCAGGTAAAACCCGTCCTCGACGTGGGCATAGGCCAAGTAAGCACATATCAGCAGCGAAATCGCCGCCACGATCCCCAAGCCATATGCCAGGCGCTTGTGATCGCTTGGAGCATGATTTTCTGCGACTCCTTGCCACTTCCAGTACCCGTACAAAAACATGAGCAGCCAGGGCCAGACGAGATAAAACTGCTCTTCGACCGCAAGCGACCAGGTATGAATAAACAGGTTGGCGTTCTCACCAGTCGAAAAATAATCGATGGTGAGCGAAGAAAAGTAGAAGTTGCTTAGCCACACCGAGGCGGCTTGCCCTGCAGCAGAATCGCTTATCTGTTGCTGCGGGCTAACGACCAACCTTGCCACGATTGCTGTGCACACATATACCAGCAGCATTGCCGGGAGCAGGCGTTTGAGTCGTTTGGCATAAAATCGCCCGGGTTCGAATCGCCCGGTGGATTCGATCTCGCGCAGGATCAGTCCGGAGATCAAATAGCCCGACAGCACGAAAAACACGTCCACACCAACATAACCGCCCGATAGCCCGGGTACATGCGCATGCGCGGCAATTACCAGCGCAACAGCCAATGCGCGCAGGCTTTGGATGTCGGATCTCAGAGTCGGGTTTGCTGACCCATGCCGTCCGGACAGGTGCGTGGGGTTTGGATCCATCTGATCGTCTACTTGAGCCGCCGTCCAAAACGGGAGCCCGGGGATGCAACGCTACTCTCCCGCAAGGCGACAGGCAAATGGCCAGGCGCGCCTGCAATCATGGGCGCGCATACCGCAGGCGCTCGACCATCTTCAGCTCAGCTTAGCCAGGTAGGCTCGAACTTTGGCGGCGTCCAGGTGATAGTGACACAGCTCGGTGTCAGCGTGCATCAATACGGGCACGAGAATGCCGAAGCGCTGCTCCAGGGCCGCGTCGGCGTCTACGTCGACGACTTCAACAGTGAAGCCGAACTCCTCGCGCAAGGGCGCCAGTGCGGCGAGCATCTCGTCGCACGGGTGACAATAGCTTCGGCCATAAAGCTCAAGCTGCAGCGGACGTGTCTGTTCCCCGCCGCTGGATGGCGTCACTGCCGGATCGTCACTCG
>JAENXP010000256.1 GCA_016649475.1 Burkholderiales bacterium
CCAGGCTGCAGGCACTGCAACTGATCGCCGCCGCCGAGCGTTATCGCCGCGAGGCGCTGGCCCCCTCGGCCGAACTGGTACGCATCGCCGAATCCGCCTATCGCGCCGGCGAATTCACCGTCCTCGAACTGCTCGACGCCTACAGGGGCGCACTGGATGCCGAAATCACCGCCCTCGAACTCGAAGCCAAAGCCCGCCTAGCCCGTATCGAACTCGACCTATTGACTGGGAGTCATGCCGAATGAATTACTTCAAATTGTCAGTGCTGAGCGCCGCCATGCTCAAGCTCGCACTCCTCGCCGGATGCGGCGCGGAGAGCGTCGCCAACACCATGCACCTTGCCGAACCGCCTGGCGCCCATGCGGACCACGGGGCCGAGAGCGAGAAGCGCACCCATTTCAGCGCGCGCAGCGAGCTTTTTGTCGAGTTCCCCCGGCTAGTCCTCGGACAACCTTCCACCTTCGCGGCGCATCTCACCTGGCTTGCGGATTACAAGCCCTTGCGTCAGGGTCGCCTGAGCGTGCAATTGTCCGGTCCGAATGGAGCGGCGGAAGAGTTTCTCGCCACCGGGCCTGCCGTACCGGGAATCTTCAAACCGGTGGTTACGCCGACAGTTGCCGGCACTCGCGATCTGATCCTGGTTTTCGAAACTGCCGATGGAGTACTCAGGCACGAACTCGGTCCGGTGCAGGTCTATGCCGATGCGCGTGCCGCAAATGCCGGGCCGCCCGCGGCCGAGTCCGAAGACGCGGGGATTGCGTTCAGCAAGGAAAGGCAGTGGAAGATCGAATTCGCCACTGCGCAGGCAGTGGCTGGAATCGCGCGCGACTCGATCCGCGCCACCGGTACGATCAGGGCGACGCCGGACGGCGAGGCGCTGCTCGCGGCGCCGACCGCTGGCATCGTGCGCGCGGCCAACCATTTTCCGCGTGTAGGTCAGAGCGTGAAGAAAGGCCAGATCCTCGCCTACCTCACGCCCCGTCTGGGTGGCGACACCGATCAGGCCACGCTCGAAGCGGGTGCCGGCAAGGCGCGCATCGCGCTCGAGCAAAGCCGCCGCGAACGCGAACGCATGCAGATCCTGTACGAGAACGAAGCAGTTGCGGAAAGACGTGTAATCGATGCGCGCGTCAGGGAACGCATTGCCGCCGCCGAAGCTGCGGCAGCCGAGCGGCGTCTGGCGCAGCTTAGTGGTGGCGGCGGCATCGCCTTGCGCGCGGCCATAGACGGCGTGATTGCCGAAGTCCCGGTAGCGGCCGGCGCCTACGTCGCCGAGGGCGCGCCGGTGGTCCACATCGCCAACACCGGCAAACTATGGCTCGAGGCACGCGTGCCGGAAAGCAAGATCGGGCGCCTGGGCACGCCGTCGGGCGCCAGCTTCATGGTCGATGGTTTCGAGCGCAGTTTCGTCATCGAGCCCGGCGGGAACGGCAAGCTGATCGCGATCGGCGGCATTGTCGACGCGGCAACGCGCACAGTCCCGGTGATCTTCGAATTCACCAACCCCGAGCGCAGCCTGCGTCTGGGCCTGTCGGCCAGGGTGCAGATATTTACCGGCGACGGGGGCGACAGCCTGCTGGTCCCTGCCGGTGCCATACAGGACGAAAGCGGCACCCAGGTGGTCTATGTGCAGACCGATGGCGAAACCTTCGAACGCCGGTTGGTGCAAAGCGGCGCCCGCGATGGCGATCTGACGGCCATCGTCGCCGGACTTGCACCGGGCGAGCGTGTGGTAAGCAAGGGCGCTTACCTGATACGCCTGTCCAGATCGATGTCCAGCCCCGTCGGCCACCACCACTGATGCGCCGCTCATGATCGGCTACATTATCCAATGGTCTTTGCGCAATCGCCTGTTCGTGGTGGTGGGCGCGCTGCTGCTGCTGGCCTGGGGCGGCTACGCCATCACGCGCACGCCGGTCGATGTGTTTCCCGACTTGACCGCGCCGACCGTGACCGTGGTCACCGAAGCACACGGCACCGCGCCCGGCGACATGGAGGCGCTGGTGACCTTCCCCATCGAGACTGCGCTGAGCGGCGCGCCGGGTGTGCGCCGGGTGCGCTCCTCGACCAAGATCGGCCTGTCGGTGATCACCGTCGAATTCGCCTGGGGAACCAACCCCTATCTGGCGCGGCAGGTGGTTGCCGAGAAGCTGCAACGGGCGAAAGCCTCGCTGCCCTCGGGCGTGAGCGCGCCGGTAATGGCGCCGGCCGCCTCGATCATGGGCGAAATCATGTTCATCGCCCTGACTTCCGACCAGCCCGGCCGGCACTCGAGCATGGCGCTCAAGAACACCGCTGACTACGTGCTGCGAAAACGCCTGCTGGCGATTCCCGGAGTCGCCGACGTACTGCCCATAGGCGGCGACCTGCCGCAGTTTCAGGTCACGCTGAAACCTGAGCGGCTGGCGATCTACGGTCTGACCATAGACGAGGTCGCGCAAGCCGTCGAGGGCGCCAACAGCAATGCCAGCGGCGGGTTCTACGCCGAGTCGGGCCAGGAATATCTGATCCAGGGTATCGGACGCGTGCGGCATTTGGAGGACATCGCCGAGGCGGTGGTCGCGATCAAGAATGGACAAGCCATACTCATCCGCGACATCGCCGATGTAGCGCTGGGCACCGCGGTCACGCGCGGCGTAGGTTCGACCAATGGCAAGCCTGCCGTCGTGCTCGGTATCCAGCGTCAGCCGGGGGCCAACACACTGGAGCTGACGCGGGTACTGGATGCCGCGCTTGCGGACATCCAGACCTCGCTGCCGCCCGGCATGAAAATCGAAAACCGCCTGTTCCGTCAGGCCGACTTCATCGATGTCGCCATCTCGAACCTGCTGGCGGCGCTGCGCGACGGCGCCTTTCTGGTGGTCGCAATCGTCTTCGCTTTCCTGTTCTCGCTGCGTTCGACGGCGATCACGCTGGTGGCGCTGCCGCTGTCTCTGGTCGCGGCCATCCTGTCGATGAAAGCGCTCGGCGCGACGATCAACACCATGACCCTGGGCGGTATCGCCATCGCCCTGGGCGCGCTGGTGGACGACGCCATTATCGTGGTCGAGAACATCGTGCGCCGCCTGCGCCAGAACCAGGCGAGGCCACTGGCCGAACGCGAACCCGGCGTGCAGGTGGTGTTCGCGGCGACGCGGGAAATCCAGGGGTCGATTGTCTTTGCCACGCTGATCATCATGCTGGTCTTCGTTCCGCTGTTCTTCCTCTCGGGTATCGAGGGACGGCTGATGGTGCCGCTCGGACTGGCTTACGTAATTTCGCTGTTCGCGTCGCTGCTGGTTTCGATCACGGTGACGCCTGTTCTCGCATCGATCTTCCTGACCAGCAGCAAGGCCATTGCGCACGAACGCGAGCCCGGCTTCGTGCACAAGCTGCGCCTGGCCTATGGCCGCGTACTCGCCGCCACCTTGACGCGCTGGCAGCCGATCGCACTCGCCAGCGGCGGCCTGTTTCTCGCGGCGCTCGTCGGACTCGGCATGGCCGGGCAAGCCTTCCTGCCGGATTTCAACGAAGGCACTTTGACCATAGGCGCCGAAACCCTGCCCGGAACTTCGCTGGCGGAGTCCGCCAAGCTCGGGCAACTGGTCGAGGAAGTGCTCCTGTCTCATCCCGAAGTCGTCGCCACGGCACGCCGTACCGGCCGCTCGCCGCTAGACCTGCACGCGCTCGATGTGCACCAGTCTGAAATCGAAGTCAGCCTGAGGATGGGCAAGCGCAGCAAGGCGGAATTTCTCGCCGCCCTGCGCGAGGATTTCGCCGCCCTGCCCGGCGTGCAAGTGCTCATCGGTCAGCCGATTTCCCACCGCATCGACCACATGTTGTCCGGAACGCGGGCCAATATTGCGGTCAAGATATTCGGTCCCGACCTGGTGGATCTGCGCCGCCTGGCCGAGCAGGTCAAGGACATCATGGCGACCGTCGAGGGCGCGGTCGACGTGCATCCGGAACAGCAGACCGACATTCCCTTTCTCACCATCGATTATCAGCGCAACGCGCTGGCGCGGCACGGTCTGTCGGCCAAGCAATTGTCACAGAGCATCGAGACCGCATTCGACGGATTGACGATATCCAAGGTAGTGCAGGGTCAGGCCAGCTACGACCTGGTAATGCGCTACGACCCGGCGGTCCGCGACAATCTCGATGCCATACGCAACACGCTGATCACCACCGCTACCGGCGCCCGCCTGCCGCTTTCTGCACTGGCGGATATACGCAATGACCGCGGCCCCTACGTGATCAACCGCGAAAATGCGCAGCGCAAGATCGTGGTCATGGCAAACGTGGCCGGACGCGACTTGATGAGCGTGGTGGGCGAGATGCGCACCAGGGTGGCGAAGAATGTCCAGCTGCCGACGGGCTACCACATTGAGTTCGGCGGACAGTTCGAAAGCGCCGAGGAAGCCTCGCGCGTCCTGCTGCTGCTGGGCGCGGCGGTGGTCATCGGCATCTTTCTGCTGCTCTTCGTCGCTTTCCATTCGGCGCGCGACGCCTTTCTCGTCATGCTCAACCTGCCGCTTTCCATCATAGGGGGCGTGGCCGGGGTCTATGCCGCCGGCGGTGTCCTGACCATCGCTTCGATCATCGGCTTCATCACGCTGTTCGGCATCGCCACACGCAATGGGGTGATGATGATTTCGCATATCCACCATCTGATCAAGCACGATGGCGTGTCGGACCTGTACCAGGCGGTCAAGCGCGGCGCCGAAGAACGCCTGATCCCCATCCTGATGACTGCGCTTGCCGCCGGACTGGCCCTGGTGCCGCTGGCCCTGTCCGGCGGCCAGCCGGGTTCCGAAATTCAGGCGCCGATGGCAGTGGTGATCCTGTGCGGCCTGATGTCTTCGACCGTGCTCAACATGCTGGTGGTACCCGCGCTCTATCTGCGTTTCGGTGCGGTCCGGCGCACGCTCGAAAGCGGCGGCACGCTTCCTCTGCGCACCGCCGAGGTGGGAACATGAAGCTGACGACCGGGGGCGCCGC
>JAENXP010000331.1 GCA_016649475.1 Burkholderiales bacterium
CCCTGGCTGTCGTGGTTCCGAGTACCAGCTTGGCGATGTTGCCATCGGTGAGGCGCTGCTCCACCGCCTGTACCTTGCCGTCCGCCCCGATCAGGACCGCGTAGGTTTCGCGGCCGGCCGGGCCGCGCGGATAATAGAGCACGCTGCCGCCGTCGGGTTTTTCGATCCGCTCGGCCGGTTTCCCCATGAGGGCCTCGGCCTCGGCGGCGGTGGATTTGCCGGCGACCAGGCTGCTGCCGGAATAGGAGGCGCAGCCCGCAAGCAGGCCCGCCGCCAGACATGTCGCAATGCAGAGGGTCTTCATGATTTCCTCCGTAAAATCTCGATGAGGCGCCAGTTCCGACCTGGCAATTTTCGGCCTGCCTGGCTTAGGAATTATGCGCCACCAAACAGGAAAAGCAATTCCAAACAAGCGACGAGCAACGCCGCGCGGCGTCCCAAATTATCCCCGTCGCGCTCATGTGCTGGATGTCAACAGACCCTAAGCCTGCAGCAAACATTTGAGACCAATCGCCTATTCCATTGCAAATCCGAAGCTAGGGGGAATCGACGCGCAGTCACGACCGACTCGACGCACCTCGACGCCTTTGGTGGCGACTTGAGATCCGCAAGGCGCCGTGGACGGTGGCTATGTGCGCAATCGGTCAGCAAAGATAGCGAGCTGAATGTCCGCAACCGGAAAGCGCGACCGTCCGGTGTGGTTCGGCCTGAATTCGCGTTTTCAAGAAGCCGGCGCTCGCCGGAATTTCGGCGGCCCGCTAGGCTATCTGCGGCGACCAACCATAGGCCTTGGCGCAGGCGCCGCCCATCAGCATCGCCCGTTCACTGTCACTCAGCCGGTCGGTCTGGCGGAAGGGTTCGACGGCCTGTTCGTAGTTGACGACCGCGAAGGCACGGGTCCAGTCGGTGCCCCACAGGCAGCGGTCAAAACCCCAGGCGTCGAATAGGCGGGCGAGCGGGTCCCAGATGTCCGGGAAGGGATACGGCTCCCGCGACAGCGTGCAAGCGCCGCTGACCTTGATCACCGCGTTCTGGCGCCTGGCGAGGTCCAGAACCTTCGGCAGGTCGGCCCAGGGCTGCGACGGAGCGGGCGGCGTGCGGGGCTGCATGATGCCCAGATGGTCGATGATGAATCGCGCATCCGGGTGGCGGTCGATCAGCGCAGTGCCCGCGTCCAGGTTGTCCCAGCACAGCAGGTTGACCGGAAAGTCGTGCCGGACCGCTGCGCGCAGGACGCGGTCGAGGCCAGGGTCGTTCGGTTCACGTCCAGCCTCCTTGGTCATCATGATGCGGATGCCGACAGTGCCCGGCGTCTTCTTCCAGTCGGCGATGACATCGGCCACCGCCGGATTTTCCGGATCAACCGGTTTGACCAGGGCGAATCGGCCGGGATGCGCCCCTTGCACTTGCACCGCGTAACTCGCGTCGTACCGGTACATGGAAAAAGAGGAAATGAAGATCGCGCCATCGACGCGGACCTTGTCCATCGCCGCAACCATCTCGTCACCCGTGACGTGATCGGGCCAATTCGGCACAGTGTGCCAGGGCCGGTTCGGCGTATTCGCCTCATAGGCGTGGACCTGGGAATCGATGATCGCCATCGGGGAAGCCCCTCTACATTAAGTGGTTTCTTGCATTAAAACAGGTCGCGCCCGCCGCGTCCAGAAGGGGCCGGGCGCTCGAGACAACAACCGACCTGAAGCGCCACTTCGCAGGTAGACTGTCCCCCGGTTCACGCCCCAAAAACATTTCTTAGCGAGTTGGCATGGCTACTCCCCCCCGTCGTCGTATCAAGTTCTGCGATGTTGCTCTCGGTCAGCGCTTCTATGACCCTATCAGCGCCGAATATTTCGTGAAACAGAGCGAGAACCTGGCAGCCATGGTTACCGGCATGGGTGACGGCACGGTCCCCGACGAATTTGAAGCCGACGATATTGTTGGCATCGACTTGAATTAGGCGATGTCGGCATGCACGGCGCGCCCGAAGCCGTGCGCGTGCCGATGATCGCGCCCGCCCGGGCTTTGGCGGCGATTTAAGAGACCCCGGGGCAGATGGAAACAGGTAGATTACTTCAGCCGCGAGAAGTAATGCGCCAGGGCCTTGAAATCCTGTTCCTCGATGCCGTACAGCGAGGCTGCCATGATGGTGTCGCCGCCGGGGCGGCGGTTCTGGCGGTAGGCGAGCATCGTCTCGGCGAGGAACTCCTCGCGTTGGCCCGCAAGGCGCGGCATCTGTTCGCGGCCGCGGAAATGCGGCAGGTGGCAGCTACCGCAGCGGTTGGCCGCCGCGACCGACTTGCCGCGCTGGAAGAGCTTCTTGTCGACCGGTTCCGTTGCCGGTTTCGCCTTCAGCGCGGAAAAATGTTTCGCCAGCGCCACGATTTCCCTGTCCGGCACTCCCTTGAGCAGGGATTGCATGACCTGCGTGCCGCGAATGCCTTCGCGCGTCATGACGAGGTAGTTCTCGAGAAAGATCCGCGGCTGGGCGGCGATCGACGGCGTACCAGGCAAAACGGAATTGCCGTCCGCGCCGTGGCAGCCGGCGCAGCTGCGCAGATGCACGGCCAGGCGGTCCTCCGCCTGGCCGTGCGCGGCGGAAATCAAAAGGGCGGCGAGCAAGGCCCAACGCCCCCTGGTTGAAAACAGCACTATTTCTTCGGCGCGCTGTAGGTGATGCGGTAGATCGCCCCCAACTGCTCATCCGACACGAGCAGCGAGCCGTCCGCCAGTTGCGCGATGTACGCCGGCCGGCCCCAGAAGGTGTTCTTCTTCGGGTCCATGAAGCCGGTCATGAACGGCTTCAGCTTGGCGCTCTTGCCATCGGCCGAAGGCCGCACGTTGATTACGTCGTAACCGAACTTCTTGGTGCGGTTCCATGACCCCTTGCGCGCGATGAACATCGTGCCCTGGTACTCCTTCGGGAACATGCTGCCGGTGTAGAACTTGACGCCCATTTGAAGAAACGATAGAAAATTCGATCCTGCGTCATTTCGCGCGAGAGGCCGACGGCGATGGTTTTCAACTACTTTTTGTACCGCCGAACGTCGCGCGGATCGGATATAGCGCCTGCGCCCGGCCAATTGCAATGCCCTTTAGGCAGGTCGGCCTGTCCTGGGCCGCGTGGGCCGGTCTCACCGCGCGAGGTCGGGGCCCTGAGCGGCGGTTGCTCATGCCGTTTCCATAGCGCACATCTGCAAGAAAGACGAGATTTCGCGCAGTCCGCTCAAGAGCTCAAGCAATAATTTCCGCTATCGACCTGGGGACCTAACGGCTCGCGCGGCTGGAACACTCCGATCCAGCGCTGCGGGCTTGTATCAGAACTGGATCTTCTCCAGGTCGGAGTCCGAGGGGAAACGTCCCGTCTCGTAGCGCGAGTAGACCAGCTTTTCATCAACGACGACATCAAACTGACCCGACTTTCCCGGTCGAACGTCAACCGGCCCGCGGCCGCGGGCCTCGATCCAAGCCTTCACACGGAGGGCTTCAGGTTTGTAGTTTCAGGCAGCGCAGTAATGGATGAGGATAGCCATGATCATTGTCTCGTTGGCGGCAATCAATTGTAGAGCCGCACGGCAGCAGTTTACCGGTTGCAGGTGGGAATTTCCAGTTGGCTCTGCATCGCGGGAGCGCGCCTGGCGTGGCCCGCGAAATCCTCCATTGGGGCAACGGGCCGACAACCCGTCCTCGACGTTTCTGGTTGCCATGTCAGTCGATAAGCCTGGCGCTCGCGAACGGCCGCTTACCGGCTCGACTGGGAATTCACCGTATCGGCCATGACCTGCCGGTGGCGATTTTTCTCTATAGCGGCCGCTGAATCGGTGCAGTCACCCCGAAGCGGGTACTGGATCAAGAATGCTCAAATATCTGGATTGAAGGTCAGCTCCGCCGCTTTGCCGCCATTGGGGCACAGTTGCATCGATTTCTGCAAGGAGGGATAAGAGAATCAATCCGGCCGCCAAGTCTGAAAGGCTTGCCGGTGCGCCACAATGCGGTCAAGCGGGCTGTGCACACCGCGCCCGCCCTTGTTCATTACGTGCGTGTAGATCATCGCGGTCTCCACGCTCGAATGTCCGGGCA
>JAENXP010000408.1 GCA_016649475.1 Burkholderiales bacterium
TATCAGGAACATCACTAAAAGTTATGTTAAGGCTCGATTTACAACATGGGTGGCGGGTATCATCGGTCAGCGTCGGTGCTCTATTGGAAAAAGTGAAGTCCATACTCTTGGCGGCATAGGCCGAAGAAAGGATTAGCAATGACTCGGTTGACCGGTCTGAGCTTGCGGCAGCTCACCTATTTCATGGTGACCGCCGAGATGGGGCAAATTGCGAAGGCGGCGGCTGAGCTGAACATCTCTCAGCCCGCGATCACGGCTTCGATCCGTGACCTTGAACGTCTCCTCGGCGCTCGGGTGTTCCACCGCACCAGCAGCGGCATGAACCTCACTCCGTACGGCAAACGGGTTCTCGACGCTGCCGGCTCGATCCTCGGGCGGGTCGATGAACTGATGAACCTGAAGTCGACCGACTCGATGGTTGAGGGCGAAGTGAGTCTCGCAACCACCTATACGGTGATGGGTTACTTTCTTACGCCCCACCTGCAGCAACTTGGCCGCCTCTACCCGAAGCTGGTGATCCGCGTGCACGAGATACCGCGAGCCGAGATCGAGCGCGGTCTGCTTGAAGCCCGCTACGGCCTCGCGCTGCTGCTCACCTCCAACATCGTGAGCGCCGATCTGAAACTGCAGACGCTGATGGCGTCTCCAAGGCGGCTTTGGGTGCCCGCGCAACATCACCTGCTAAAGGAAAGCCCGGTCAGCCTGGCGGATGTCGCCCGCGAACCATACGTGATGTTGACCGTTGACGAGGCTGCCGACACCGCTTCGCGCTACTGGAGCCGAACCAAGTACAACCCCAACGTGGTGCTGCGCACCTCATCAGTCGAGGCGGTGCGCAGCACGGTCGCCAACGGTTACGGCGTCGCGATACTGTCCGACATGGTCTATCGCCCCTGGTCGCTAGAGGGGAAGCGGATCGAAACAATCGTCCTGGCCGATGCCATCCCCAGCATGGAGATTGGGCTGGCCTGGAACCCGCTGGTACCGAGCACTGCGCCGGTTCAGTTGCTGCGTAACTACTTCGCGCAGCAGTACCTGGGCCCGGGCACACCGGCAGATACGCCGTAGCGCCACCTTTCGCCGCCAACTGGGGGCGTCCTCGCCCTCGTCGATGCCGGCAATGGCGCTGGCGCCATGGTCAGCGCCATTTGATGGAACACCCGATGCTCGCAGTTTGACGTTCGGGCCCCTTGCCGGTCAGCGCGATCTGGCGCATGGCATTGAGCAGTTCGGGCTCGCGCTGCGCAGCGCTGCCCAATCGGGCGTCGTCCAGGCGTCCGCGGTACTGAAGCTCGCCGTTGTTGTTCAAGCCAAAGAAATCGGGCGTGCACACCGCCCCATAGGCGCGGCCCACGGCTTGATCTTCGTCCACCAGGTACGGGAACGCAAAGCCATGGAGTGCGGCAAACCGTTTCATGTTGACCGGTGAGTCGGCTTGCACAGAGCGGTAGTCGTTGGACATGACTGCCGCCACCTGAATGCCTTCGTCCATGAGAGTTTGCGTGTCGGCCGCCAAGCGGGTGGCAATGGCCTGCACGTAGGGGCAATGGTTGCAGATGAACATGATGAGTAACCCCTTGTCGCCCAGGTTCTGCGACATGGTGAAGGCATTGCCATCGGGGTCTTTCAGGGTGAAGTCGGGGGCCTTCCAACCAAAATCACCGATGGGGGTGTCGAGCAGCATGGATTCCTCCGTCTTGGAAACGCGTCTCAAGCAGCGTTTTCAGGCCCCAGTTTATCTTGGGTTTTCAGATCGAAATCAGACGCGTCATGGCGTTCGTGCAGCTGCGCTGAAGGTGCACCCCTGGTGCGGTTCACCATGCGTCCACGCTGCACGGCGGGGCGCTCGAGGATCTCTGCGGCCCAACGGCGCAGGTTCTTGTAGCTTTCGACCTGCAGAAACTCGCCCGCGCCATAGGCCTCGCCCAGCACCAGGTTGCCGTACCAGGGCCAGGTGGCAATGTCGGCGATGGAGTATTCGTCGCCGCCCAGATAACGGTGTTCGGACAGTTCGCGGTCCACTACATCCATCTGGCGTTTCACCTCCATGGTGAAACGGTTGATCGGGTATTCGAATTTCTCGGGCGCATAGGCGTAGAAATGCCCGAACCCGCCGCCCAGATAGGGTGCTGCGCCCTGCAGCCAGAAGAGCCAGTTCATGACCTCGGTGCGCGCCGCAGCTTCCTTGGGCAGGAAATGCCCGAACTTCTCGGCCAGATAGAGAAGGATCGCGCCGCTTTCAAAAACACGACTGCCGGTCTCAGTATCAAAGAGCGCCGGGATTTTCGAGTTTGGATTGACTGCCACGAAGCCCGTCGAGAACTGGTCGCCCTCACCAATCCGGATCAGGTGGGCGTCATATTCCGCGCCGCTCTCGCCCAGAGCCAATAACTCTTCGAGCATGATGGTGACCTTCTGGCCATTGGGCGTGCCCAGCGAATAAAGCTGCAAAGGATGCACCCCGCGCGCCAGCGTGGCCTCGTGTGTCGGCCCGGCGATGGGACGGTTGATCTTGGCCCATTCCCCGCCATTTGCGGCGTCCCAGGTCCAGACTTTGGGCGGTTCGTAATTCTTCGTGTCAGACATGATCCTGATCTCCTTCTTTGGTGTTCGGGGCAGGCCCGACGCCCGGGCTCTGCTCGATTTCGGACAACCGTTCCAGGATGCGCGTGTAGTTCTCGACCCCTTGCGCACCGCTCACCAGGTGGCGACGGTTGAAGATCACCGCCGGCACACCGCGGATGCCTTGACTCAGCCAGTAGTTCTCGGCAGTGCGCACCTCGGTGGCAAAGCGCTGATCTTCCAGAACGCTCAGGGCCTCGGCCCGTTCCAGCCCGACTTCTGCGGCCACATCCGCCAGCACGGTGTCGTCAGACAGGTTGCGGCAAGCCGTGAAGTGAGCCGCAAAGAGGGCCTGTTTCAGCTCGTGCGTACGCCCGTGCTGGTCGGCCCAATGCAGAAGCTGATGCACGTTGAAGGTGTTGTGCATGCGCATGTGGTCGGCGAAGCTGAACTCGAAGCCGAGGTCTGCGCCGATCTCGGTCATCCTGACCCGGCTTTCCTCCGATTGCTCCTTCGTGGTGCCGTATTTCTCGGCCACGTGCTCGCGCAGGTTTTGACCCTCCGGGGACATGGCGGGGTTCAGCTCGAACGGATGCCAATGAATCTCATGCGCCGTGCCGGTGGCCTCCAGCGCCTTTGCCAGCTGCCGGTAGCCGATGATGCACCAGGGGCAGACCACATCAGACACGATGTCGATCCGCAGCTTTTTCGATGGGGTGGTCATGATGCCTTCCTTGACGCCAAAGGAATTGTAAAGACTGCCGCGAGAGATGCCCGTGCCGGCGACGAGGTCAGCCCTCGAGGCGGGCTCAAAGCCCTTAAAGTAAGCCCTTCAAATCAGCGGCGCGGCGAGCTTGCGATCGACCGGTCCGACGTCAACGGCGGTTCGGTATAGGCACCCACAATAGGCCGGCCCGCACCCAATGGAGTCACTAGTGTCGCCCATCAGAAGCCTCATATCCTCCGCGCTGTTCGCCACCGCAACGCTCCTATCGGCCTGTGCCACA
>JAENXP010000137.1 GCA_016649475.1 Burkholderiales bacterium
TACATCTCGGGCCATTCGGACGTGATGATGGGCATCATCGTCACCAATGAAAAGTACTGGCTCAAGGTGCGCCGGGCCGTCGCCGATTACGGTTATTGCGTGAGCCCGGACGACTGTTATCTTGCGCTGCGCGGCTTGCGCACCATCGGCGTGCGCATGCGCCAGCAGCAGCAAAGCGCGCTCAGGATCGCGCGCTGGCTGCAGGCGCGGCCCGAAGTCCTGCGCGTGCTCTACCCCGCGCTGGAAGACGATCCGGGCCATGCAATCTGGAAGCGCGATTTCAGCGGCGCCGCGTCGCTGTTCGGAGTGGTCCTGAAGCCTGCGAGCGAGCGCGCGGTCACGGCGCTGGTCGACGCGCTCGAACTGTTCGGCATCGGCTCGAGCTGGGGAGGTTTCGAAAGCCTGGCGATACGCGCATATCCGGAGAAATACCGCAGCGCGACCAAATGGAATCCGGGCGGGCCCTTGCTGCGTTTGCACATAGGGCTGGAAGATCCTGACGATCTGCTGGCCGACCTGGAGCGGGGTTTTGCGCACATGCAACAATCCGCATGATGGTCCATGGACATGTGCAATTTGACGATGCCATTTTGGTCCTGATATTGTGGGCGGAACGATCCCCGCCTTTCCATGCCTGCTTGCACGGCGGGAGTTCGCGTAGCGGGGTATCAGATGGCTTACACCATAGCTCCCGAAACCATCGCCAGGACCTTCTTGTGTCAAAGGGAATTTGCCTGCCTGCAGCAGGGGAGTTGCGAGAATTGCGCCCAGTGCGAAATCGTGGGCGAGAACGCGATCAACGCCCTGTTTCTCGGCAATCGGAAATCATCGGGTTGTCCATACTACTTTGATTTCGGATCCGCCTATCTGTGCACCTGTCCCACGCGTTACGCCATCTATAAGCGTTACGGTAGCTGACGCGGGCCGTGCGCGCGCTCGGTGGCGCTCGGCTTATCCACAAATTCTGTGGATAAGCCTGTGGAAAACGGTTTGGACTGTTTCCAATTCAGCTAGGAAAAACTGGCGCAATGTTGGATCTGCTTGTTGTTTGAGCGTCCGTCGCCGCGCACGCATCAAGCGCGGGCCGGCGCGCGCTTGCGCGTGCTTTGCTTGCCGGAATCACGGCCCGGGTGCTTTTGTTTGCGCAGGAAGTCGCGGTATTTCATGTCTTCGTGCAACAAGTGATCGACCAGCAGCTGTTTTATGTGCAAACCCTTGAGCGCCCAGGTGAAGCTGACGTCGGCCTGTTCGAATTCCTTCATCACGCGCTCGAACTGCGCGGTGAGCTGCGCATGCTTGGCCGCGTGCGCCGCCCGATGCGGATATTTCCATTTCGCCAGCAGCTGCTGTTCATGCCAGAAATGATGCGTCGCTTCCATCAGCATCAGGTCGAGCAGCCGCTCGACCACCGGTTTGTCCTCGCATTCGACGATTGCCTGGTTCAGGTCGTTGACGCGCCCCACGAATTGCTGATGCTCTTCGTCGATCTCGGTGACGCCGACGCTCAGGGAGTCGTTCCATTTGATTTCCCATTCGGATTGTTTCATGGCGCTTTTCCTCGAGGCAGCTGTGAGCATCGTGTGCAGATGCAAATAGTGCCGACTTTTCGGGCCCGGGCTTTGACGAGGATCAAGCAACTTCCAGACGCAAGCGAGATGCGGGACCGGCGACGGGATTGCCGTCATAATGCGCGTGTGCACACTAGCGCCGACACCCGCCGGCGCGAGCGGCGGTCATTTCTGCACCCATACCCATGCTGAACTTTGCCATTGTCGGTCTGGGCCGCTGGGGTCAGCGGCTGGTCGATGCAGCCCGCAACCCGGCGAGCACGAAACTGCGCTACACCCGCGCCGTGGCAAGAACACCGGAGAAATCGCGCGCGTACTGCAGCGAGCGGGGGCTGCTCCTGGGCGGTGATCTGGCGCAGGCGCTGGCCGACCCGCAACTGGACGCCGTGGTCCTCGCCACGCCGCACTCCATGCATGCCGAGCAGGTTGTCGCGGCGGCGAGGGCAGGCAAGCATGTATTCGTGGAGAAACCGTTCACGCTGGATGCGGCGAGTGCGCGTGCGGCGGCAGCGGCCTGCCGCGCGGCCGGGGTCGTGCTCGCGCTGGGTCATAACCGGCGTTTTCTGCCGGCATTCATCGAAATGAAACGCATCGTCGCCGCGGGGGAGTTGGGCGAGATCCTCCATCTGGAAGGCAATTTCTCAGGTAACTTCGGCCTCGGTTACGACCCCGGCGCCTGGCGGGCAACACAGGTGGAAAGCCCTGCAGGGGGCATGACGGCGATGGGCATACACATTATCGATGCCTTCGTCGCGCTTGCGGGACCGATCAGCTCGATACGCTGCGAGAGCCAGCGCAAAGTGCTGAGCGTGGACCTGGACGACACGACCTCGGCATTCGCGCGCTTCGCCGGCGGCGCCACCGGCTGCATGAGCACGCTCACCGCGACGGGCCGCATCGTGCGCCTGCAGGTGTTCGGCACGCGCGGCTGGGTGCATCTGCTCGACCACCGTATCCTGGAAATCTGCGACATCGAGGGCAGGGTGCGGCGCATCGAGTACCCGCAGCTGGACATAGAGCGCGCCGAACTGGAAGCGTTTGCGGATGCGATAGCCGGCAACGCGGCCTATCCGGTGCCGGTGCGGGAGGCGGTTCACGGCGTTGCCGTAATGGAGGCCGCGATCCGGTCGGCTGCGGATGACGGCAGTCGCGTTAGCGTGGATACCGGTTCTGATTGAATAGCGGCGCTTGCGCAAACCTGGAACTGATTACAAAATGAGGGGACAAATCCCCTCGTGCCCCTCCTGAGTCAGGGGCCGGTTCGGTAATTCTGAAACGGCCCGCTTATTGCAGCAGCAGCGCCTCGAGTTGCCCGATCTAGATTGTCTGGTTCGTAATCCGCAGGTCGGCCAGAGCCAGGCGATCGGCAAGATTGCGCACCAGCGCGCGCATGAAGCTGCTGTGGCAGGGTGTGCTCATGCGGTCCAGAGCCGTGGCTTCGAATTCGGCAATAATCACCTCGGTCATGGATTCCACCGTCGCCTGCCGCGGCAGGTCGCCGTCGCAGATATAGCCCATTTCCCCGAAGAATTCCCCCGCGCCGATGACGTTGAGCAGGCGTCCTGCCTGCGTGACCTTGACGTCGCCTTGCGCCAGAAAGAACATGCTGCGGCCGGGATCGCTCTCGCGCACGATCTCGGTGCGTGCGTGCAGCCGCGTCCAGCGGCCTGCGTCGACGAGTTCCCATATTTCCGCTTCGGACAGCGTGGACAGCATCCTGACGCGTTTGAGAGCCGCATAGCGCTCGCTGTCCGGAATCGTGCGCTGATGCGCGCTCAAGCGGCCGATCTCGGCCAGTTCCAGCGCAGGATTGGCCCAGTTCGGATAACGATCCTCCGGCTTCTTCTGCAGCATCTTGAGCACGATGCGGTCCAGCTCGCCCGGGATGGAGGGGTTGAGCTGGCTCATCGGCAGCGGCTCGTCGTGCAGTATCTGCTGGATCAGCGCGGTGATGCTGTCTGCGGCGAAGGGCCGCTTCCCGGTCAGGAGTTCGTACAGCACCACGCCCAGGCAGTACATGTCGGTAGCCTGGGTAAGCGGCATGGCGCTGATTTGCTCCGGAGACATATAGGCGGGCGAGCCGATGTTGATGGGCTGGGTAGCATCGCGGTTTTGCAGAAACGCAGCGCCGAAGTCGAGGATCTTCACGTCGCGGCCGTCGGTGGTCATGATATTGGCGGGCTTGATGTCCCTGTGGATGATGCTCTGGCGGAATGCGTAATCCAGCGCGCCGCAGCACTTGAAGCCGATCTGGACCGTGTCCTCTACCGACAGAAGCGGATCGGCCTCGGCGTAGCTGCAAAGATTCACCCCGGGCACGTACTCCATGACAATGTAACCGGCGTTGTCGGTCACGACCGCATCGAGTATCGACGCGATGTGCGGATGATTCAGTTTTCCCGCGAGGGACGCTTCCTTCAGAAATTGCTTGCGCAGCACGGTCCCGAATTGGGGATCCTGAAATACGTTGGCATCGATCACTTTCACGGCAACATCGATGCCGGAAAAGGTGTCTACAGCGCGATAAACGATACCCGTGCTTCCCTTGCCGAGCTGGCCTTTCAGTTCGTACTTGCCGAAATTGTCCATCATGCTGGATCCCCAAGCGCCGCGGGCAAGCGGACCCGCTCATGGTAGCTTGCTTCCCGCGTTGCGCGCGGTTTGGCGCCGATCGCAACGAGGGCACAAGGATTGAATGTACACCACTGCTGCCGAAGTATCATCAGCGCGGGCCACTGTGTCAATTGCGCGGTCTTCCATGCTGAAGTCCGACCATGACAGGGTCGAGCGCTACCGCCTGGGGCCGCGGCCTGCAGCGTGGTTCCAGCCGTTTGCCTCATGGTATGGCAAAGAATCCGCGATAATGCCGGTGACATGCATCGGACAACATTGCACCATACAAGGAGACCCGGAAATGCAGAATTCGAGCGGTAACGGCACCATTCTTTGGGAACTGGATGCGCGCGGCGTCGCCACAGTCGCGCTGAACCGCCCCGAGGTCAACAACGCCTATAACGGCGATCTCATTGCGGGCGTGCACGACGCCATGGATGCGCTGGGAAGGGCGCAGGGCGTGCGCGCCGTGGTGCTCAAAGGCAAGGGCAGGCATTTCCAGGCCGGGGCGGATCTCGCGTGGATCAGCGCCGTAGCGCAGAACTCGCCCGAAGAAAACGAGCGGGTATCGCGCGCGACGGGCGACCTGGTGCGCAGGCTGGACGCGCTGCCCGTTCCGACCGTAGCGCTGGTGCAGGGCGGCTGTTTCGGCGGCGGCACCGGCATCGTCGCCGCCTGCGACATAGTCGTGGCGAGCGAGGACGCGATCTTTGCCATCACCGAGACGCGCTGGGGCCTGATGGCGGGCATCATCCTGCCGCAGTTGTGCCAGGCGATCGGTCTGCGCGCGTTGCGCCGCTACGCGCTGACCGGGGAGCGTTTCGACGCGCACGAGGCGCGCCGCATCGGCCTCGCGCACGAGGTGTGCGCGCCGGGCAAGCTGGAGGAGACCGGCGCGAAAATCGTCGACGCTCTGCTCATGAACGCACCCGGTGCGACGGCCGCCACCAAGCTGCGCTCGCTGCAGCTGGCCGGCGCCGTCGTCGAAGATGCCCTGTTCGCGGACCTGGTACGCGAGCACGCGTCCGTGCGCCAGCTTGCCGAAGCGGCCGAAGGGCTGGCTTCGTTCAGGGAAAAGCGCAAGCCGGGCTGGTATCCGGCCGCGGTGTGACCGATTGCAACGAAAAAAGGACGAAGACATGGATTTTCAACTCAACGAAGCGCAGAACATGCTGGTGGAACTGGCCGACCGCATGGGCCGCGAACAGTTCGCGCCCAAGGCCGCGCGCTGGGACCGCGAGCACGAATACCCCTATGAGAATGTCGAGGCGCTGCGCCGCGCCGGACTGCTGGGAATGACCATACCCAAAAAATTCGGCGGACCGGAGCGGCCGCTGATCGACGTGGTGCTGGCAATCGAACAGGTCGCGAAATATTGCGGCGTGACGGCGCGCATCGTGGTCGAGACCAACATGGGCGCGCTGGGCTGCGTCATGGCTTACGGCAGCGAGGCGCAGCAACGCGGGCTCGCGCGCCGCGTGCTGGAGGACGGCGACAAGCCGGCCATAGGCATGACCGAACCCGGTGCCGGCACCGATCTGACCGCGCTCAAGACCAGGGCGGTGGAGCGCGACGGGGTCTACGTGGTGGACGGCACCAAACACTGGATCACCGGCGGCGGCATCTCCAAGACCAATCTGATTTTTGCGCGCATCATCGATCGCGACGGCAAGGACCAGGGCATAGGCGGAATCCTGGTCGATCTGGGAACGCCGGGTTTCTCCATCGGGCGGGTGGAGGATGCCATGGGGCTGCGCGGAATTCCGGAAGCAGAACTGATTTTCGAGAACTGCGAAGTGCCGGCTGCGAACCTGGTCGTACGCGATCCGAAGGACGGGTTCAAGAAGCTCATGAACGGCTATAACGCGCAGCGCATAGGCGCTTCCTCGGTCGCGCTCGGAATTGCGCGCGGCGCACACGATCTGGCGCTGGACTACATGGGGAAGCGTGCAGCATTCGGCAAGAAACTCAAGGAGTTTCAGGGGCTGGACTGGATGATGGCCGAGAGCGAAATGCAGCTCGAGGCGGCGCGGCTGCTGGTCTATCGCGCGGCCTGCAATGCGCGCCGGCTGGCGAACAACGTCATGCTGCCGCAGATGAAGGAAGCGTCGATCGCGAAGGCGTTTACCGGACATGCGGCTTTCGAAGTCGTAAGCGAGTCGCTGCAGATGTTCGGCGCCGCCGGTTATTCGCGCGACCTTCCGCTGGAGCGCATGCTGCGCGATGTGCGCATGTTCCAGATCGGCGGCGGAACCACCCAGGCGCAACTCAACATGATCGCGCGCAGCATATTTCCGCCAGGCTGAAGGCGGAGCGAGGCACTCCTGCGGGCTCGCGCAGCGGGCATTTCCGGTCCGGGCGCGAAGAAATCCAGTGCGCA
>JAENXP010000329.1 GCA_016649475.1 Burkholderiales bacterium
AACCGTCCGCGCGGATCGCCAATTGCGCACGGACGAAAAGCCGACCGTGCGCAATTGTGGATCTTGTATAAAGACAACCCCAAGCCGTTGTTGTTTTTATCCCATAACCGTGATTTTGGTACGGATGCGCTTTTCATCCGTACCAAAATCACGGTTGGCGCGCGTAGCGCGCAATGCCTGCTGCTCGCATGCGACGACACTCAGGATGCCGTATATAGTGTGCTCAGCCGTTCTCGGGCGCGATGCGCAGCAACAGCGTAATCAACTGCGCCAGCCGGTCGCGCATCTGGCGCCTGTCGACGATCATATCGATCGCTCCCTTCTCCAGCAGAAACTCGGCGCGCTGAAATCCTTCTGGCAATTTTTCGCGCACTGTCTGCTCGATGACGCGCGGGCCGGCGAATCCGATCAGCGCCTTGGGCTCGGCGACGATCACGTCCCCCAGCATGGCGAAGCTCGCCGACACGCCACCCATGGTCGGGTCGGTAAGTACGGATATGAACGGCAGCTTTTGCGCGGAGAGCTGGGTCAATACCGCCGTAGTCTTGGCCATCTGCATCAGGGAAAACAAGCCCTCCTGCATGCGCGCGCCGCCGGTGGCAGTGAAGCAGACGAAGGGCAGATTGTGTTCCACGCATACCTGCACGCCACGCACGAAGCGCTCGCCCACGACCGAACCCATCGATCCGCCCATGAATTCGAACTCGAACACTGCCGCAACCAGCGGAACGTTCTTGATCGCGCCCTGCATCACCACCAGGGCGTCGGTCTCTCCGGTCTGCTGCTGCGCGTCCTCGAGGCGGTCGACATAGCGCTTGCTGTCCTTGAATTTGAGGCTGTCCACCGGCAATACCTCGGCGCCGATTTCGAACCGGCCCTCGGGATCGAGCAGCATCTCTATGCGCGAGCGGGCTGAAAGGCGATTGTGGTAGCTGCACTTGGGACAGACGTTGAGGTTCTTTTCGAGATCGGTGGCATACAGCACCGCGTCACAGGACACGCATTTGATCCACAGCCCTTCGGGCACGGCGCGCCTGCCCGGACCGATCGAGCGCTTGATCTTCGGTGGCAGCAGTTTCTGCAACCAGCTCATTTTGCGTCCAGCGCTTCCCGAATGCCCTGCATGAACCTGGCCGCGTACCGCAGCTGCTCCCCTGCAGGAGCCGCTTCCATCTCCTGAATTATGGCGCTGCCGATGACTACTGCATCCGCAAACTCCGCCACGGCCCTGGCTGTGGCGGCGTCGCGGATTCCGAACCCCACGCCCACCGGCAACTTGGATTCGCGGCGGATCCGGGGAATTTTCTCGCTCACCTCGCTCAAATCGAGGTGCCCGGCGCCGGTGACGCCTTTTAGCGAAACGTAATACAGGTAGCCGCTGGCGAGTTTGGCCACCTGCGCAATGCGCGCATCGGTGGAGGTCGGCGCGAGCAAGAATATAAGGTCCATACCGTGGCTGCGCACGAGATCAGCGAACGACCCGCACTCCTCCGGCGGATAGTCGACTACCAGCGCCCCGTCCACACCAGCTTGTTGCGCCTCAGCCACGAAGCGCTCGACGCCCATCGCCTCGATTGGATTGGCATACCCCATCAGCACCACCGGTGTATTCTGATTCGTCGCGCGAAACGCGCGCACGAACCCCAGCACCTGGTCCAGACCCACACCGTGTTTCAAAGCACGATCACTGGCGCGCTGGATCACCGGGCCATCGGCCATGGGATCGGAGAACGGCACACCGAGTTCGACCACATCCGCGCCTGCTTCGACCAGCGCATGCATCAACGCCACGGTCATGCCGGGCTCGGGGTCTCCCGCGGTGACAAAAGGAATCAGCGCCTTGCGACGGTTGCTGGCGAGTTGCTTGAAAGTAGCCTGGATGCGAGACATTGGGATTTCACAGTGCAGAAGAAAGACTGACCGCTGCGGGCTTCACCCTGTTGCTGCCGCCCGCGGCCACGGCAACGCGCTTTTCGACAATGGCAAAATATTCGGAATTGAGCTCGAAGCCGATGAAGCTGCGCCCGTGCCTGGTAGCAGCGACCGCTGAAGTGCCGCTACCCATGAAAGGGTCGAGCACGGTGCCGCCGGGCGGGCAGCTTGCCAGCACCATGCGCTCGACGATTTCGAGCGGCTTTTGCGTCGGATGATCCTCGCGCTCGGCGTGCTGGCGATGCAGGCGCGACACGCTCCACACATCCTTCGGGTTGTAGCCGAATTCCAGCCATTTCTTGCCGACGAATATGGAGCGCGTGCGCGCTTTCTTGGTCTCGGCGTCATACGGAATGCGCACCGCGTCGACATCGAAGTGGTAGTCGCGCGATTTGACGAAAAATCCGATGTTGTCGTGCACCGAGGAGAACTTGCGCGTACTGCCGCCCATGCTCGGCACCCTGCGGTCCCAGATGATTTCGTTCACCATCGCAAGGCGGGTTTTGAGATAGCTGAAAACCTCCGGACTGTGCTGCCAGGTGAGAAACACGTACAGACTGCCGTTCGGCTTCAGTTTGGGCACGACCGCGTCTATCCAGCGCCGGCTCCAGTCGAGATACTCGTGGGCACCGAGGCGATCGGAATCGTTGCCATAGTCCTTTCCGAGACCATACGGCGGATCGGCTATGGCCAGATCCACGGACGCGTCGGCCACGCGCGCCATCCCCGTCAGTGCGTCCTCGTTGTAGAGCAGCGCGGTCATCTGGAATCGGCTCAGAACCGGATTCCGGATTTCTCCGCAACCGTATGCATATCCTTGTCGCCGCGGCCGGACAAATTCACCAGCAGGATCTTGTCTTTTTGCATGCCTGGCGCGAGCTTCGCCGCATGCGCCAGCGCATGGCTGGACTCCAGCGCCGGGATAATGCCCTCGTAGTGGCACAGATCGTGAAAGGCCTTGAGCGCTTCGTCGTCGGTGATGGTGGCATACTCGGCGCGTCCGCTGTCCTTGAGCCAGGCGTGCTCCGGCCCCACCCCCGGGTAATCGAGGCCAGCGGAGATGGAATGCGTCTCCACGATCTGGCCGTGCGCGTCCTGCAACAGATAGGTCCGGTTGCCGTGCAGCACCCCGGGCCGGCCGGCGGTCAAGGACGCAGCATGCTTTCCGCTTTCGAGGCCGTGGCCTGCCGCCTCTACGCCGATCAACCGCACTGCGTCGACCGGAATATACGGGTGGAAGATGCCCATCGCATTGGAGCCGCCACCTACACAGGCGATTACCGCATCGGGTTGGCGCCCCGCGAGTTCCGGCATCTGCTGCAGGCATTCCTCGCCGATCACCGACTGGAAATCGCGCACCATCATCGGATACGGGTGCGGCCCGGCGACTGTGCCGATGATGTAATAGGTGTTATGGATGTTCGTTACCCAGTCGCGCATGGCTTCGTTCAGCGCGTCCTTGAGCGTCTTCGATCCTGATTCCACCGGCACCACGGTGGCACCGAGAATCTTCATGCGGTGTACGTTCGCGGCCTGACGCCGGATGTCCTCCGAACCCATGTACACCACACACTCCAGGCCGTAGCGGGCCGCGACCGTGGCCGAAGCCACGCCGTGCATGCCGGCGCCGGTCTCGGCGATGATGCGCGGCTTGCCCATGCGCCGTGCGAGCATGGCTTGCCCGAGCGTATTGTTGATCTTGTGCGCGCCGGTATGGTTGAGATCCTCGCGCTTGAGGAAGATCTGCGCCCCGCCGAGCAAATCCGACCAGCGCTTGCAGTGATATACCGGGCTCGGGCGGCCTACGTAATGTTTGAGGTCATAGCGGAATTCAGCCATGAATTCCGGATCGCCGCGGTATTTTTCGTACGCGAGCCTGAGTTCGTCCAACGCCTGGATCAGGGTTTCGGCAACGAAGGTTCCGCCGTAGGGACCGAAATGCCCATGGCTGTCCGGCAGGTCATGCAATTTCATTCTTTACTCCCGTTATGAAGGCCGCAATCTTTGCGGCGTCTTTGACGCCCTTTTCCGCTTCCACGCCGCTGGATACATCCACTGCCCAAGGCCGGACTTGACGCACCGCCGCACCCACGTTGTCCGGCGTAAGCCCGCCCGAGAGTATGATGGGCCTCGCCAGATCGCGCGGAATCAGCTTCCAGTCGAACGACTTGCCGGTGCCGCCGTGAAG
>JAENXP010000446.1 GCA_016649475.1 Burkholderiales bacterium
CCTTTCTCTCCTGTGCTTCTTGCAGCCAGAAACATAAACACCAGCCCGGCCGTAATGCTGATCAGGCCGCCCAGGAGCGCCGAGATGGCGCCGTGAACACCCGCAAACCAAGCCGCAATCGATGCGATTATTATTGCGGCCAGTACTTGCGACCCGAACACCGGGCGGAACTTTCGCCACACTCGCCGCTATCCTCGCTGCAAAACGCGCGAATTATAGCGGTTTTGGCCGCACACGGTCAATTCAGAATTCGCCATTTGCGAGCGCAATGCCTTGATCCACATCAATATCGAGGGAGGAGGTTGCGGGTACTCCGGCGCACCCCGAAACAGCGTTGCGCGCGCCGAAAATGAGCCGCGCGCACGCCGCTTCCTCCGAGTCGCTGCGCCGGCCTGACGCTAACACCGCCGGGGCGCAAGATGACAAAGGCGGATGCGCGAACTAGACTGAAAATCATGGCTTCGGAAACAAAACGGCGTTCGATCCTGGGCACGCTGGGGCTGGTCGCCGCTCTGGCGGGCGGCGGCGGCGAGGCGCAGGATCCGTACGCACGCGAGCGCGAGGCCATGCTGAAAGAGATCGAGGCAATGGCCCGCGATACCGGCGAGGAGACCGGCCGCGCGGTATTTAGTGCAGGCGTAATGGCCGCCATGGCAAGAGTTCCACGCCAACGCTTCGTGCCCATGAGCTACGCTGCGCTGGCCTATGCCAACCGACCTTTACCAATAGGGCACGGCCAGACCATATCCCAGCCCTACATCGTCGCTTTGATGACTGAGCTGCTGGATATCGATGCAGGCGACACGGTGCTGGAAATCGGCACCGGTTCCGGCTATCAAGCCGCGGTGCTGGCCGAACTCACGCGCCACGTGTATTCGATCGAGATTATCGAGCCCGTGGGCAAGCGCGCTGCGGCTCTGCTGTCGCAGTTGGGCTACAAGAATATAAGCACCAGGATAGGCGACGGCTACAACGGCTGGCCCGAGCACGCTCCCTTCGATGCGATTATCGTCACCGCCGCCGCCCCGCAGGTCCCACCGGCACTGGTCACGCAACTGAAGCCCGGCGGACGCATGGTGATTCCGGTCGGCGCAGACGGCGAGGTGCAGTTCCTGCACGTGATGGTGAAACAGCTTGACGGTACGATATCTACCCGGCGCAGCTTGCCGGTACGCTTCGTGCCGCTTACGCGCAGCGACTGAGTGCATCCGACTATACGAGAGGATCCCCGTACTTCCCTGAATCAGTGGCGCGCTTGGTAACTCTGAAACCGGGCCTTACCGGTATTGGCACTCCCGCCCGAACTTCAAGCCTTGAACTTTGACAGCAGATCGTCCAGATGCTCGTGGCTGGCGTAGCTGATCACCAGTTTGCCCGCACCCTTCTTGCCGGGTTTGATCTCGATCTTGGTGCCAAATCTTTCCGCGAGTTCTTCTTCAAAGCGCAGGATGTCGCCGCTGCTCCTGAGCTTGCTCGGTTTCTTTTGTTTAGGGTTGAGGATGTCCTGAACCGCTTTCTCTGTCTCGCGCACCGACAGGCCCTGCTCGGCTACCCGCTTCGCCGTGTCCTCCTGGCGCCGGCCTTCGAGCGCAAGCAATGCGCGTGCATGGCCCATGTCGATCCTGCCTTCGTAGAGCAATGCCTGTACCGATTGCGGCAGGTTCAGCAAACGCAGCAGGTTCGAGGTTGCGGCGCGCGAACGGCCGACGGCCTCCGCGGCCTCCTGGTGTGTCATTTTGAATTCGTTGATCAGGCGGTGAATGCCGCTGGCCTCTTCCAGCGGATTCAGGTTCTCGCGTTGGATATTTTCGATCAGGGCCATGGCGAGTGCAGCGGAATCGGGCACCTCCCGGATCAGCACCGGCACTTCGCGCAGGCCGGCTAGTTTCGCCGCGCGCCAACGCCGCTCGCCGGCGATGATTTCATATCGACCTTTGGCCAGACTGCGCGCCAGAATAGGCTGCATCACGCCTTGAGACTTGAGCGAGCGCGCCAGCTCCTCCAGAGACGCCTGATCCATGCGCGTGCGCGGCTGATATTTGCCCGGCTGAAGCTCTTCGAGCTTCACCGATTTCAGGCTTTCGCTGCCGGCACGTTCTTCGTCTTTGCCCAGCAGCGCGTCCAGTCCGCGTCCCAATCCTTTCATTTTCTTGCTTCCTTAGTCCGTAGCAATACGAGGGGATATTTCCCCTCGTGCTCCCCTGAATCGGACCGTAACAAAATGACCTTTGCTACGGCTACTAACTTACGCGGGCGCGCTGGCCGCGCGAGATAGCAGCTCATCGGCCAGCGCCATGTAAGCCTGCGACCCCTTGCATGCCGTGTCCAGGCTCACTGCGGGCGCGCCGTAACTCGGTGCTTCGGCCAGGCGCACATTGCGCGGAATGATGGTCGCATACAGCTTGTCACCAAAATGCTGTTGCAATTGCGCCGAGACCTGCTGGGCGAGCGAGTTGCGCGGATCGTACATGGTGCGCAGCAAGCCTTCGATCTCCAGCACAGGATTCAGATGCTTGCGCACCTTGCGTATGGTCTCTACCAGGTCGCTCAGACCTTCGAGGGCGTAGTACTCGCATTGCATCGGAATCATCACCGCGTCGGCGGCCACCAGGCCATTGAGGGTGAGCAGGTTGAGCGCAGGCGGGCAGTCCAGCAGGATGAAATCGTATTCGGTCGCGATCGTACCCAAGGCCGACTTGAGCCGGGTTTCGCGATTCTCCAAATCCACCATTTCGACTTCGGCGCCGGCGAGTTCGCGATTCGCCGGCACCAAGTCGTAGCCGCCGCTTTCGGATTTTTGCCGCACTGATTGCACTGTCGTCAATCCGAGCAGCACTTGGTATACGGAGGCCTCCAGATTGCGTTTGTCGATGCCGCTTCCCATGGTCGCATTGCCCTGGGGATCGAGGTCGATCAGGAGCACGCGCTTGCCCGCGCCGGCGAGCCCGGCGGCAAGATTGACGCTGGTCGTGGTTTTGCCCACCCCGCCCTTCTGGTTGGCCACGGCAAGGATACGCGGCATCATCTTGCCTGCTCGTCCAACCCGATCAGCACCAGATGCCGCGCGCCCTCCAGGCCGGGGACTGCGAGTGGCAGCACCTGCAGGACCTTGCAGTCCTGTGGCAGCTTTTCGATTTCCTCATAGGGATGCAGACCCTTCATTGCCGCAAACATCCCGCCCGGGATGAGCAAATGACGGGTGATGCGCACGAATTCGCCCATGTCGGAAAAAGCGCGCGAAATGATCACATCGAACCCGCTCTGCGTCTTCCAAGACTCGACACGTTCGCTGCAAAC
>JAENXP010000609.1 GCA_016649475.1 Burkholderiales bacterium
CTATCGTCCCTACGTTCACGTGCGGCTTAGTACGCTCAAATTTAGCTTTTGACATGATCGTTCCCGTTTATTTTTTGTTGATAATTGCTTCAGCCACAGTCTTCGGCGCTTCTGCGTAATGCTTGAATTCCATGGTGTAGGTGGCGCGCCCCTGTGTTAGCGAACGCAGCGTTGTCGAGTAGCCGAACATCTCTGCCAGCGGCACCTCGGCACGGATGACCTTGCCCCCGGACAGATCGTCCATGCCCTGGATTACCCCCCGGCGCGAGGACAGGTCGCCCATAACATCGCCCATCTTGTCTTCAGCCGTTTCCACTTCGACCGCCATGATCGGTTCAAGCAGTACCGGAGAGGCCTTGCGCATGCCATCCTTGAACGCCATCGAGGCGGCCATGCGGAAGGCATTTTCGTTCGAATCCACTTCATGATACGACCCGTCGAACAGTGTCACTTTCACATCCACCACGGGATAGCCGGCAAGCACGCCGGCTGGCAACGTTTCCACCAGGCCACGCTGGACAGCCGGAATGTACTCGCGCGGCACCGAACCGCCCTTGATCGCGTCGACAAACTCGAAGCCCTTGCCTGCGGGCTGGGGCTCGACTTTGAGCCAGACATGGCCGTACTGACCGCGGCCGCCGGACTGCTTGATGAACTTGCCCTCGATTTCTTCGCACGAGCGGCGAATGGTTTCACGGTACGCCACCTGCGGGGCGCCGACGTTGGCCTCCACGCTGAACTCGCGCTTCATGCGGTCGACGATGATCTCCAGGTGCAGTTCACCCATGCCGGAGATGATGGTCTGGCCGGTTTCCTCGTCGGTACGCATGCGAAACGACGGGTCCTCCTGCGCCAGACGGTTTAGGGCAACGCCCATCTTTTCCTGGTCGCTCTTGGTCTTGGGCTCCACCGCGACGTGGATCACCGGCTCCGGAAACACCATCCGCTCCAAGACAATGATGTGTTTGGGATCACACAGGGTTTCGCCGGTGGTCACATCTTTCAACCCCACGGCAGCCCCGATGTCGCCGGCGCGCACTTCCTTGATTTCAGCGCGCTCGTTGGCGTGCATTTGCAGCAGGCGGCCAATGCGCTCCTTCTTGCCGCGCACCGTGGTGTAGACGGTATCGCCTGAGTTGAGCACCCCGGAATAGACGCGGAAGAACGTAAGCTGTCCGACAAACGGATCGGTCATGATCTTGAACGCGAGCGCGGCAAACGGCTGCTCGTCGTCAGGCGTGCGCGCGTCGGCCTTGCCGCTGTCGTCCTCGCCCGTGACCGCAGCAACATCCGCCGGCGCCGGCATGTATTCGATCACTGCGTCCAGCATCGCCTGCACGCCCTTGTTCTTGAACGCCGAACCGCACAGCATCGGCGTAATCTCGCTTTTAATGGTGCGCATGCGCAGGCCCTTCTTGATGTCCGCGACCGACAGGTCGTGGCCCTCAAGATACTTGTGCGTCAGCTCATCGTCGCCTTCGGCAGCGGCCTCGACCATCTTCTCGTGCCACTCCTTGGCCTCGGCAAGCAGGTTGGACGGGATGTCGCGCATATCGAACTTCATGCCTTGGGTCGAATCGTCCCAGTAGATCGCCTTCATCCGCACCAGGTCGATCACGCCTTCGAATTTCTCCTCGGCACCGATCGGCAACTGCAACGGCACCGGATTGGCCTTGAGGCGGCCCTTCATTTGTTCGTAGACTTTGAGGAAGTCCGCGCCTTGGCGGTCCATCTTGTTCACGAATGCGAGCCGCGGCACTTTGTATTTATTCGCCTGGCGCCACACCGTCTCCGACTGCGGCTGCACCCCGCCCACCGCGCAGTACACCATGCAAGCACCATCGATAACGCGCATGGAGCGCTCCACTTCGATAGTGAAATCCACGTGTCCCGGCGTATCGATGATGTTGATGCGGTGCTCGGGAAAAGACAGGTCCATGCCCTTCCAGAAGCAGGTGGTGGCCGCCGAAGTGATGGTGATGCCGCGTTCCTGCTCCTGCTCCATCCAGTCCATGGTCGCGGCGCCGTCGTGCACCTCGCCAATCTTGTGGTTCACGCCCGTGTAGAACAGGATGCGTTCCGTGGTCGTGGTCTTGCCGGCGTCAATGTGAGCACTGATGCCGATGTTGCGGTACCGATCGATTGGGGTTTTGCGTGCCACTGTAAGAACCTTAAATGCCTTTGACTGCCAAGACGCGTGGTGCACCAGGAATTTATCTGGCTGATCCGCTCATATCCGGCAGTGAGTTAAGTCAAAATTTCCGTTTGTATTCCCTGGAGCCAGAAGCGCTTAAAAGCGATAGTGCGCGAACGCCTTGTTCGCCTCCGCCATGCGGTGCACTTCA
>JAENXP010000102.1 GCA_016649475.1 Burkholderiales bacterium
TACAGGTACTGTTAAATGGTTCAACGATGCCAAGGGTTTCGGCTTCATCACACCCGACGGCGGCGGCAAGGATCTCTTCGCGCACTTCTCGGCCATCCAGGGTAACGGCTTCAAAAGCCTCCAGGAAAACCAGAAGGTGACGTTCGACATCACAGCCGGCCAAAAAGGCGACCAGGCTGTCAATATCAAACCGGCCGAGTAATTAGGCAGGCGCAAAAAAGCCCGGGAAACCGGGCTTTTTTTTCGCCTGTACCCGGCAACGCCCGCTCAGACACGCAGGCTTCCCGTTTGCAGCGATGGCTGCCGCACGCAATCCACGTGATAGCGCCCGTCTTCGTCTTTCACCAGACCGTGGATATCGGTTTCGAATCCCGGGAACCTGTTGTTGAAGTCGCGCGCGAACTGCAGGTAGCGCACGATGGTGGCATTGAATCGCTCTCCAGGAACCAGCAGGGGAATGCCCGGCGGATAGGGCGTCACCAGAACGCTGGTTACGCGGCCTTCCAAGTCGTCGATCTTGACCCGGTCGATCTCGTGGTGCGCCATCGCTGCGAAGGCGTCCGACGGCTTCATCGCCGGCTGCATGTCGGATAGGTACATCTCGGTGGTAACGCGCGCCACGTCGTTCGCCCGGTACATGCCGTGGATCTGCTCGCACAGGTCGCGCAGGCCCAGTTTCTCGTAGCGCAAATGCTTCTGGCAGAACTCCGGCACCGCACGCCAGACCGGCTGATTCTTGTCGTAGTCGTCCTTGAACTGCTGCAGCGCGGTCACCAGCGTGTTCCATCGCCCCTTGGTGATGCCGATGGTGAACATGATGAAAAACGAATACAGGCCGGTCTTCTCGACGATAACGCCGTGTTCGGCCAGATACTTGGTTACGATGGCTGCGGGAATGCCGGCCTTGGCGAATTTGCCCGACACGTCCAGGCCCGGCGTGATGACCGTGGCCTTGATCGGATCGAGCATGTTGAAACCGGGCGCGAGATTGCCGAAACCGTGCCATTTCTCGTTGGCCTTGAGCACCCAGTCCTCGCGCGAGCCTATGCCTTCGGCGACGATCTTCTCCGGCCCCCAAACCTTGAACCACCAGTCCTTGCCCCACTCGGCCCCGACCTTGCGCATGGCGCGACGGAACTCGATCGCCTCGAGTATCGATTCCTCCACCAGCGCGGTGCCGCCGGGCGGTTCCATCATCGCCGCGGCCACGTCGCAGGACGCGATGATTGCGTACTGCGGCGAGGTCGAGGTGTGCATCAGGTACGCCTCGTTGAAGGCGTGCCGGTCGAGTTTTTGCGTCTGCGATTCCTGCACCAGGATCTGCGAGGCCTGTGAAATCCCGGCGAGCAGCTTGTGCGTGGAGTGGGTGGCGAAAATGATCGAATCCTTGGTGCGCGGCCGGTCGCGTCCGATTGCATGCATGTTCTTGTAGAACTCATGGAAAGTCGCATGCGGCAGCCAGGCCTCGTCGAAGTGCAGCGTGTCGATCGACGAATTCAGGGTCTGCTTCAGCATTTCGACGTTGTAGACCACGCCGTCGTAGGTGCTCTGGGTGATGGTGAGAATGCGCGGCTTCTTGCGCTTAGCCACGCGCGCGAACGGGTTCGCCTCTATCTTTTTCTGGATGTTCTCAGGACTGAACTCTTCCAGCGGGATCGGGCCGATGATGCCCAGGTGATTGCGCGTCGGAGTCAGGAACACGGGAATCGCGCCGGTCATGGTGATCGCGTGCAGTATGGACACATGGCAGTTGCGATCGACGACGACTATGTCGTCCGGCGCGACGTTGGCATGCCAGACCATCTTGTTCGAGGTCGAGGTGCCGTTGGTGACGAAAAAGCAATGGTCGGCGCCGAAAATGCGCGCCGCATTCCTCTCGGATGCCGCGACCGGCCCGGTATGGTCCAGCAGCTGGCCGAGTTCATCCACCGCGTTGCACACGTCCGCGCGCAGCATGTTTTCGCCGAAGAACTGGTGGAACATCTGCCCTACCGGGCTTTTCAGAAACGCGACCCCGCCAGAGTGGCCGGGACAATGCCACGAATAAGAACCGTCCTGCGCGTAATGCACCAGCGCGCGGAAGAACGGCGGCGACAGCCCGTCGAGGTAGGAGCGCGCCTCGCGAATGATATGGCGCGCGACGAACTCGGGCGTATCCTCGAACATGTGAATGAATCCATGCAGCTGGCGCAGGATGTCGTTCGGGACGTGGCGCGAGGTGCGGGTCTCGCCATAGAGATAGATCGGGATGTCGGCATTGCGAAAGCGGATTTCGTCGATGAAGGTGCGCAAATTGAGCATCGCCGGATCGAGTTCCGGCCCCGCGGTGAATTCCTCGTCGTCGATCGACAGAATGAACGCGGACGCACGGCTCTGCTGCTGCGCGAACTGCGACAGATCGCCGTAGCTCGTCACCCCCAGCACCTCCATGCCCTCTTCTTCCATCGCCTTGGCGAGCGCGCGGATGCCCAGGCCGCTGGTGTTCTCGGAGCGGAAATCTTCGTCGATGATGACGATGGGAAAGCGGAATTTCATTCGGTTCTCCGTGGTTCGGAAAGAGTGAGGGCCTGCGGCGCAGGCATGCAGCTCAAACTGGCTTCAGTCGCGCAAATGCGCACGGGCGGCCGCGCACTTGCGGCCGCGCCGCGTATGCACGGCGAGAATCGGCGGCCGGAACTGTCCAGCCGGGCGCGGTGCCTGCGAACGCGGCCGAACAAATGCGAGGAAAGGGTGGGGTTCGAAAAAAGAACAGGCGGCGCCACTATACGCCTGCCTGCAGACCGGGTAGCCCGGTTCGGGGTACCCCTTTGGGGCACTGACTTCGAAGCGCAGCGGCAGGCCGGCGCGCGCAGGTACCGGAGTTTCCACTAGGACATCGGCGCGCACAGCACGAAACACTCGTCTGTGGAGCGGCAATAGAAGCTGCTGAATAAACTATTCACTGCGACCTGAGTACCCAAGGTAAATTTGGCCGGATTATACGCCCCGAGGGGTCGAGCGCAATACCTCGAATTCGCTCGCGAGCAAAGAACACCGCGACGGCTCAACGCCCCTACCGCAAAGCAACTGCCCGGCAACACCGGGAAAGCGCACAATGGCGATGGAAGATGCGATGGAAGACGCGGCGGATAGCGGCCATAGCCAGTCTCGATGGGCTCGTTCCCGCTTGAACCCATGGTACACCTGAAAGGAAACCATGCAAGAAATCGAATTCGGATTGCAACGGGAATTCATCCAGCTGAACCAGTTGCTGAAGTTGACGGGGCTGTGCGACAGCGGCGGCGCGGGCAAGGCACTGGTGGCCGGCGGCGGAATCTCGGTGGACGGGAGCGTCGAGTTGCGCAAGACCTGCAAGATCCGCGCGGGACAGTTGGTCAAGCTCGGTGAGGTCGAAATCAGGGTCGTAGCCGCAGAAGAGCCGCCCCCGGACTGAGCGGCGCTGCCGCTGCCGGCCTTCAGATCTTCGGCAGTGTCACACCCTGTTGCCCCTGATACTTCCCGCCCCGGTCTTTGTACGAGGTCTCGCACACCTCGTCTGACTCGAAGAACACCACCTGCGCCACACCTTCGTTGGCGTAGATTTTCGCCGGCAGCGGCGTGGTGTTGGAAAACTCCAGCGTCACATAGCCCTCCCACTCCGGTTCGAACGGCGTGACGTTGACGATGATGCCGCAGCGGGCGTAGGTCGACTTACCCAGACATACGGTAAGCACGTTTCGCGGAATGCGGAAATACTCCACCGTACGTGCCAAAGCGAAGGAATTCGGCGGGATGATGCAGACATCGCCCTTGAAATCGACGAACGACTTGGCGTCGAAATTCTTCGGATCGACGATGGTCGAGTTGATGTTGGTGAAAATCTTGAAATCGTTCGAGCAGCGGATGTCGTAGCCATAGCTCGACGTCCCGTAGGACACGATCTTGTGCCCGTTCGCCTCGCGCACCTGCCCCGGCTCGAACGGATCGATCATCTTGTGCTCGGCCGCCATGCGGCGGATCCACTTGTCGGATTTGATCGTCATGAGGATCGCGTCACGGACTACGTATTCTGGATGACGATATTCGGGAACTTCGACGTCATGTCCTTCGCCTGTTCCGATATCTTGACCGCGACACGGCGCGCGATCCTCCTGTAGATCTCGGCGATGCGCCCGTCCGGATCGGCCACCACGGTCGGCTTGCCCGAGTCTGTCTGCTCGCGGATATGGATGTCCAAGGGCAAAGCGCCGAGAAATTCGGTGCTGAAGTCCTTGCACATTTTTTCCGCCCCGCCGGCGCCGAATATATGCTCCTCGTGGCCGCAGTTGGAGCATATGTGCGTGCTCATGTTCTCCACGATTCCGATGATGGGGATGCCGACCTTCTCGAACATCTTCAGGCCCTTGCGCGCATCGATCAGGGCAATGTCCTGTGGCGTGGTAACGATTACCGCGCCGGTGACCGGCACTTTCTGCGCCAGCGTCAGTTGTATGTCGCCGGTACCCGGCGGCAGGTCCACCACCAGGTAGTCGACGCCCTGCCAATGGGTGTCCTTGAGCAGCTGCTCCAGCGCCTGCGTCACCATCGGGCCGCGCCATACCATCGGCGTATCGACGTCGATGAGAAAGCCGATGGAAATCGCCTGCAGGCCGTGCCCCATCATGGGCTCGAGGGACTTGCCGTCCAGCGATTCGGGCCGGCCGGTAATCCCCAGCATGGTCGGCTGCGACGGCCCATAGATATCGGCGTCGAGTATGCCCACGCTGGCCCCCTCGGCGGCCAGCGCGAGCGCCAGGTTCACCGCGGTGGTGGATTTGCCCACGCCGCCCTTGCCCGAGGCCACGGCGATGATGTTCTTCACTTCGGGTACCAGCTTGACCCCGCGCTGCACGCTGTGCGAAACGATCTTGCTGGTGACCTTGGCCGTGACCTTGCCCACTCCGGAAATGGCGGACAGTTTGGTGTGCACCAGTTTGCGGATCAGCTCGAACTGGGTTTTGGCCGGGTAGCCGAGTTCGATGTCGAGCGACACGTCGCCGCCGCTGATCTTGATGTTGCGCGCGGACCTGGTGGCGATGAAATCCTTCTCTGTATTGGGGTCGGTGATTTCCTTGAGGGCGGTTTGAATCTGCAATTCCGTAACTGACATTGTTCATGCTCCTTGATGCCGCGACCGAGCCGCTCGTGCGGCCCGGGGAAAAGGTGCTCATTTTAATGGATATTCGAGGGGCTGCGAGATACAATTCACCGCTTGACGCCCGCACCCGCCGCCGCCCTGCGACGGCGGGTGCACTCGTTTTTTGTCGTCTAAACAACAATGAAGCGCAAACTCTTCGTCACCACCGCCCTGCCGTACGCCAACGGCTCGTTTCACATCGGCCATATCATGGAGTACATCCAGGCCGATATCTGGGTGCGGTTCCAGCGCATGCAGGGCAACACCGTGCATTTCGTATGTGCCGATGATGCGCACGGCGCGCCCATCATGCTCAAGGCGGAAGCCGAAGGCGTCACGCCGCAGCAGCTCGTGGCGCGCATCGGCGCCGAGCGCAGGCAATACCTCGACGGATTTCACATCGGTTTCGACAACTGGCATTCGACCGATTCGCCCGAGAATACCGAGTTGTCGCAGGACATCTACCGCAAGCTCCGCGCGGCGGGCCTCACCTACACCAAACCGGTCGAGCAGTTCTACGACCCGGTAAAGGGCATGTTCCTGGCCGACCGCTACATCAAGGGCGAGTGCCCCAAATGCGGCGCCAAGGATCAGTACGGCGACGCCTGCGAGAACTGCAGCTCGGTCTATGCACCGACCGATCTGCGGAATCCATATTCGACGCTTTCCGGCGCGGCACCCGAGCTCAAGACTTCGGAGCACTACTTCTTCAGGCTGTCCGACCCCAAGTGCGTGGCCTTCCTGCGCGAGTGGGTCGGCAACGACCGCCTGCAATCGCAAGTCGCGAACAAGGCGAAGGAATGGCTCGAAGGCAAGGAAGACAAGGCACTCGGCGACTGGGACATCTCGCGCGATGCGCCCTACTTCGGCATACCGATTCCAGACGCCCCGGGAAAGTATTTCTATGTCTGGCTGGACGCCCCCATAGGTTATCTCGCCAGCTTCAAGAACTATTGCAACAGGAAGGGCATCGACTTCGACGCCTTTCTCGCCGACCCGCAGACCGAGCAGATCCATTTCATCGGCAAGGACATCATCTATTTCCACACGCTGTTCTGGCCGGCGATGCTCAAGTTCGCCGGATACAAGATTCCGGACAATGTCTATGTCCACGGCTTCATCACGGTGTCGGGCGAAAAAATGTCCAAGTCGCGCGGCACCGGCATCAGCCCGCTGCGCTACCTGGAGATCGGCATGAACCCGGAGTGGCTGCGCTATTACATTGCGGCCAAGCTTAGTGCGAATGTCGAAGATGTGGATTTCAATCCGGATGATTTTCTGGCGAGAGTGAACAGCGACCTGATCGGCAAGTACATCAATATTGCCAGTCGCTGCGCGGGATTCATCGCAAAACGGTTCGAAGGAAAGTTGCTTGGCCAGGACGAGAGCAATGTTTTCATAAGCGAGATGCAGGACGCTGCACCTGCAATTGCAGATTTATTCGAAAATCGCGAATACGGCAAGGCACTGCGCGAGATCATGCTGCTTGCGGACAAGGCCAACGTCTTTGTCGACACCAGCAAGCCTTGGGAGATAGCCAAGACCGGGCGACCCGTCGACCTGCACCGAACCTGCACGGATGCGCTGCAGATGTTCCGCCTTTTGACGCTCTACCTGAAACCGGTGCTTCCGCAACTGGCCAGCAGCGTCGAGTCGTTCCTGAATATCCCGGAACTCAAGTGGGCCGATGCGGGCGTGCTCATGCCAGCCAAGCATGAGATCAACAAGTATCAGCATCTCATGACCCGCATCGATCCCAAGCAGCTTGATGCGCTATTCGAAATCCCGGCGCCGGCGATGGAGCAGATGAAAATGACTGAAACCCCGAAGAGCGGTTCGCAAAGCCAGCCTCCGGCCACAACTTCCCCTTCCACTGCGCATCCGGCCTCGCCCGGACCTGCGGCACCAACCGCGGCGGCCGCGACCATATCGATCGACGACTTCGCCAGGATCGATCTGCGCGTCGCGAAAATCGTCAAAGCCGAACAGGTCGAAGGCGCGGACAAACTGCTGAAACTCACGCTCGACATCGGCACCGAACAGCGCACGGTGTTCGCCGGCATCAAGTCGGCTTACGACCCGGCTCTGCTTGCGGGCCGCTTGACCGTAATGGTGGCCAACCTTGCTCCGCGCAAAATGAAATTTGGCCTGTCGCAAGGGATGGTGCTCGCCGCTAGCGGCGACCAACAACGGGCTAGCGGCGA
>JAENXP010000007.1 GCA_016649475.1 Burkholderiales bacterium
CCTACGACAGCCCAAACAGATATGCAGACGGGTTTCGCATCGCAGGAAAGGATGGACAGGTCTACGGAGAACGCAAGCTGCTGCACGACCATGCGGGGGAACAGCCGTTCACGCGCGATTTGTACGGCGTGACGATACCGCGGGGCGTGCGAACTGTGGTGATTCAGGCGCGCGATCAGAAGTACGGCTACGGCGGTGAGATCGTCGAGGCCGCACTGCCGGGGCGCTAGGCGCGGGCTGGTGCGTCGTCGCAGGAACAGGCGCATATTCCCGCTGTGATACCCTATGAATAGCAACAGCAGCGGGGTCCTTGAGATTGACCTTGCTCAATTTTCCTGTAACACAATTCAAGAGTACACATTGCGATGCCCCTGGATTTCAATACCTACGACACAGAGACGTTCTACGATGAGTTGATAGAGTCGGCTGGCGTGCCCCGCGCGGGCGCCAAGATTCTGGTCGAGCGCATCGAGTCTCTTCCGGCGGGCGATATCCTCAGCCGCCAGAGAGCGGCCGAAGCGGCGATGTACAACATGGGCATCACGTTCACTGTGTACGGCAGCAAAGAGGGTACGGAGAAGATATTTCCGTTCGACATCATTCCGCGCATCGTCGAAGCCAAGGACTGGGCGTATATCGAGCGGGGTCTGAAACAGCGCATCCATGCCTTGAATCTGTTTTTGGACGACATCTACCACGAGCAGAAAATCCTGAAGGACAAGGTGATCCCGGAGGAAATGATTCGTTCGGCCAGCGCGTTTCGTCCTCAATGCGTCGGACTCGATGTCCCGCGCGGAATCTGGTGCCACATCACCGGTACCGATCTGGTGCGTGACCGGGACGGGCAGCATTACGTGCTGGAGGACAATCTGCGCTGCCCATCGGGCGTGTCTTATGTGCTGGAGAACCGACAGGTACTCAAGCGGACTTTCCCGTTCGCGTTCGAAGCCTCGCGGGTGCGGGCTGTGGACAATTACCCCACGCACCTGCTGGAAACGCTGCAGTTTCTCGCGCCCGATCATTTGTCCGCGCCCACCGTCGTGGTGCTGACGCCCGGCAAGTACAACTCGGCCTATTTCGAGCACTCGTTCCTCGCGCAGCAAATGGGCGTGGAACTGGTGGAAGGTAGTGATTTGGTGGTGATGGACGGTTTCGTCCATATGCGCACCACTCGCGGTTTCCAGCGTGTGGATGTGATTTATCGCAGGATCGATGACGATTTTATCGATCCCAAGGCATTTCGTGCCGACTCGGTCTTGGGTGTGCCTGGGCTGATCGACGTTTACCGCAATGGCAGGGTGGCGCTTGCCAACGCCCCCGGCACCGGCATTGCGGACGACAAGGCGGTGTATGCCTACCTGCCCAAGATCGTGAAGTATTACCTCGATGAAGACATGATTCTTCCCAACGTCCCGACCTATGTCTGTGCTGACGAAAAAGAACGCGATTACGTTCTGGCCAATCTGGACAAGTTGGTGGTCAAGGCCACCAACGAATCCGGCGGCTATGGCATGCTGGTGGGACCGCATTCCACGCCGGAGCAGCGGGCCGAGTTCGATGGCCTTATTCGCGAGAATCCGCGCAACTACATCGCGCAGCCTACGCTCGCCCTGTCGCGCGCACCGGTCTTGATGGAAGACCATTTCGAGGGACGTCATATCGACCTGCGACCGTACATCCTCTATGGCAGGGATATTTACGTCATGCCCGGCGGCCTGACCCGTGTCGCCCTGAAAAAGGGCTCGCTGGTGGTCAATTCGTCCCAGGGCGGGGGCAGCAAGGACACATGGGTATTGTTCGGATGAACATGCGGGAAACGGATAGAAGCGAGGGAATGCCGGGGTGCTGAGCCGCGTCGCCAATTCGATCTATTGGATGAGCCGCTATCTGGAGCGGGCAGAAAACGTCGCGCGTTTTATCGACGTCAATCTCAATCTCATTCTGGACATGCCGAAGGATTTTGGCGAGCAGTGGGCGCCGCTGGTGAATATAACGGGGGATTACGAGCTGTTTTCCGAGCGCTACGGCGCTCCGACGCGCGAAAATGTCATGCATTTCCTGACCTTCGATCGGGACAATCCGAACTCGATCTGGAGCAGCGTGCGCTACGCGCGCGAGAACGCGCGCTCGGTACGGGAAATCATCTCGTCGGAGATGTGGGAACAGGCGAACCGCTTTTACCTGATGGTGAAGGACGCCGAAACCAACAAGTCCGTGGCCGAGAATCCGCACAATTTCTATACTTCGGTGAAAACCGAGAGCCACCTGTTCGATGGCATCACCGAGGCCACCATGTCTCATGGAGAAGCCTGGAATTTCCTGCAAATGGGCGAACTGCTGGAACGTGCCGACAAGACCTCGCGGATACTGGACGTAAAATACTTCATTCTGCTGCCGGACGTGCAGACTGTAGGCAATGCCATCGACAACATCCAGTGGGCGGCACTGCTTAAGTCGGCAAGCGCGCTGGAGATGTACCGCAAGCACTCCAAGCAGATCGATCCGATCAAGGTGGCGGATTTCCTGATTCTGAATCGCGACTTTCCGCGCTCGGTACACTCCTGCCTGAGCCGTGCCGTACAGTCGCTGCATGCCGTTTCCGGCTCACCTCTGAATGCTTTCAGCAACAAAGCCGAGCAGCGCTTGGGGCGGCTGCTCGCGGAGCTGAACTACACCCAGATCGACGAGATCATGGCGGGCGGACTGCACGAGTTTCTCGACAATCTGCAAACCCGGCTGAACCAGGTGGACGATGCGGTTTTCGAAACGTTTTTCGCGCTGCGCCCGGTCACCGGCGGCAGCACTCAACAACAAACGCAGAACTGAGGGCGCGATGACATTCTGTGCGGCGATCGGGATTCGGGACTGCTTCGAGGAAGTGTTGGAGGAGAGGGACGCCAGCTTCGATTTGAGCGCTCCGACCTCCGGCAATCGCCTGAACGGTGGCAGGAACGCAGGTGCCACGCTGTCTGAGACATGCCGGGCGAATTGGCGAACGACATGATCACCAAGCTGCTGCAGCATAAATAGTCCAATCAGATCCATGTTGCTGAAGGTCGTCCATCGCACCTGCTACCATTACAGCCTGCCGGTGTATCTGGAACCTTTTACCGTCAGGCTCCGGCCCCGCTGCGACGCGACCCAGAGTTTGCGCAGCTACCGCATTCATGTAACGCCTGCTCCCAGCGGAATCGCCCACTGCATCGGGCTCGATGGCAACAATACCGAAACGATTTGGTTCAGCGATATGCACAGAGCGTTGTCTATCGAAGTCCAGACGCTGGTGGAAACCCATCACGGCGACGCATTCAACTTTCTGGTTACCGATCCCGCCGCCCTGAGGCTGCCGGTAAAGTACGATTCGCGGCTGGCGCCTGGGCTCGACCACTATCTGGTTCGCTGCGGCGACGATGCTCGGGTGGCCGCGTTTGCGCAGGAAATGATGCGGGCTGCAAAGCAGGAAACGATTCCGTTCCTGACCTTGCTGGCGGAAACCATACCCAAACGCTTCGAATATATGCTGCGCGAACACGGCGATCCCTGGACGCCGGAGGAAACCATGAAGCAAGGGCGGGGTTCGTGCCGCGACTTTGCCATGCTGTTTATCGATATCTGTCGCAGCGCAGGCATCGCCGCGCGCTTCGTCAGCGGCTACTGCATCGGCGACGTGTCTGCAGACAGCGACATGCATGCATGGGCCGAGGTTTTCCTGCCGGGAGCCGGCTGGCGCGGATTCGATCCGAGCCGCGGTTTGTCCACTTCGGATGATTACATTGCGGTCGCTGCCGGCCAGAGCCCGCAGGATGCGGCACCGACCTTCGGAAGCTTCAGAGGCGAGGCGGTATCCACGCTGGAGGCCGAGATTTCGATCAGCCTTCCGGACGATGCAGATACTATTACCTAGCGAGTTTAGCGGGCAGGTATTGCAAGGCAGACACAAAGGGAGAAACTATGGCGATCAAAGCACTGACCCTGGACACCGGCGGCACCATACTCGATTGGCATGGCGGCATCAGCCGCGCATTCGCCGCTGCCGGCGCGCGCCGCGGTTTGCACGCGGACTGGCACGAGGTCACCAACGAGTACCGCCGCCGCTCGCTGAAAGGCATGGTCGGGCTGGTCCATCCCGATTTCAATTTCGACGACCTGCATCGCAAAGTCCTCGACGAGGTGATCCTGCAATTCCGGCTGGATGCGCTTACAGCGGAAGACAGGGATGTCATCTGGCGCACCTGGCACGCGCTCGATGCCTGGCCGGATTTTCCCGCGGTGCAGGCGCGCCTGCGGCGCAAGTACGTCGTCGCTTCTCTCACCCTGTTGACCACCTCGCTGGTGATCGATGTCGCGAAGAAGAACGGTTTCGACTGGGATGCGATCATTTCCTGCGAGATGATCGGTATCTACAAGATACGGCCCGAGGCGTACCTCACGGCGGCGAAGTGGCTGCAGCTCGACCCGTCCGAAATCATGATGGTCGCCTGCCACAACTTCGATCTCAACGCCGCGCGCGAATGCGGCTACAAGAGTGCGTTTGTGAAGCGCCCTACGGAGTGGGGGCCATCAGGGCCGCCGGATCCGACGCCCAATCCGGCGCATGACCTGATAGTCGAGGATTTTCCGGAACTGGCGGCGCGCCTGGGCGCGTAGTCAGGCTGCAGCCAATTCCGCCGCAGCCTGCAGGCGAAACTCCGGTCCCATGCTGATGCGTTCGTAGTAGGACAGCCAGGCGGGCGAGCCCGGCGGCCAGTTGCGAAGAAATGACTGTTGCCAGGCGGCATCGTCGTAATGGATTGCAAGCGCGCCGACATGCACGCCCTGAATGCTGTGGCCGTAGAGGCAGCCATGGGGTGAAGGGCTTACCCCAAAGCGGGTGAGGATGCCGAAGCGCGCGCCGCGCTCGTTTGGCATGCCCGCGGCGCCGTTGTTGGCAACCAGCTTGACCCCGTCATAGTTGAACAGGCGCGTAGAGGGCAGGCAGGTGTGGGTGCTGGCGAATGCGTCCACAGCAGCCCGGGCGAAGGCTGCTGCGCGCCAACTGTCCTCCTTCGCGTCGTCCAGGCGCGCGGCATCGAAGCGCCAGCCCGCCAGCGATTCGGCATCGCCGTGCACCACGCCTATGCGCATTGATCCGACGCGATAACGCGCCACCATGGGCAGCGCACTCAACCGGCCGAGCAGATCGGGATACTGCGCGGCCGTGCGCTTGAGCCTCGCGTGAATCTGGTTGGAGCGTTCGACGACGGCGGCGGCTACCGTTTCCGGGTAGGCGCAACCGCATCCCGCATCGGCGGATTCTTCACCCAGTTCCGCCTCGACATTGCCGACGATGGCGTCGTGCCGCAACACACGCTCGTTGATCGCGCGATAGCCTGCGGCATCGACATTGAACCAGTTGAAGTCGCCGTTGAAGCACAGGGTCACCGGCCCGGGTTCGGCGCCGGCCATCGCTTCGACCGCGGCCAGCGCCTGCAGATTGCCATACAGCCCGCCGATCACGTACAGGGTTTCAGCCGGCCGCTCGGGTGCGGCGGCAATGGCGCCCGCTCCGTAGTGGTAGCGCAGCGGGCAGATCCGGCCAGACTTGTTCATGCACTGCAGCTCGGCGCCGGCGCGGTCTCATTCTCCAGGGCGCCGCCGCAACTTGAACCCTGGCCCGCCGTGCACCCGTAGCAATGATCGGCCACCCGGATCGGCAGACCTTCCAATAAGGCGGCGGTGACGCCGGTGATGTGCGCCCGGGCGCGATCCCCATCGGTCAACGCCAGTCCGAGTTGCTGATTGAAGTCGCAGTCGTAGATATAGCCCTGCCAGTCGACGCTGAGCAGGCTGCGGCACATCACCCCGTCGAGATTTTCGTCGCGGTGCGCTGCGCGCAGCGTCGTCATGTAGGCGTTGAACTCTCCCTTGGAAATCAGCATGCTGCCAAAGCGCTGGATCGGCATGTTGGCAAGCGTAAACAAATGATCGAACACGATGCCGTAATGCTCGGCCAGGTGTTGCTTGTAGGCCGCCTCCAGCGGCGCTTGCGGCGGCGGCAGGCTGGCCCCCTGCGGGTTATAGACCAGGTTGAGGATCAGCTTGCCATCGGCGCGCCCGTAGCCCAGCGCGTTCAGCCGCCTGAGGCCTTTGAGACTGGATTCGAACGTGCCTTTGCCGCGCTGTTTTTCGACATTCTCCTCCAGGTAGCAGGGCAAAGAGGCGACGATCTCGACTCGATGGGCGGCCAGAAACGCCGCCAGATCCTCGAAGCCGGGTTCTTCCAATATGGTCAGGTTGCAGCGGTCGATCACGCGCAGGCCGCGCGCGCGAGCCGCGATGACCAGCCGGCGGAAGTTGCAGTTCAGTTCGGGGGCGCCGCCGGTGAGGTCTATGGTGGTGATCTCGGGGCTGTTGGCGAGGAAATCGATGACCGCGTCCACGGTTTCGTCGGTCATCTCCTCTTTTCGGTTCGGTCCCGCGTTTACGTGGCAGTGCACGCAACTCTGGTTGCAGCGGTAGCCGAGGTTGACCTGCAGCGTCTCGACGGTGCGGCGCTTCAGGCCAGGGAAATCAGTGCGGGCAAGCAGATGGGCGGTAGCGTGCATGGACGACTCTCCGAAAGGGCTTACTAGATTAGTCGTAAATGCACCGCAAATGGTTACAAAAATTTGAAAATAAAGTTCGATGGGCACCGGCCGCTGGAGGGCCGGGCTGCCGGGGGGCCTTGCTGGTGAATTGCCGTTTTGAACTGCGGCGGGTGGCGCTCCCGAGAAGGCTTTGAATAGCCGAGATTTGGGCGCAGGACGGTCGTTTGGCGCCCGCAATTTGCCGCTGAGCCGGCCGAGGTCGGGGGCGCCGACCTCGGCCGCAGGCAGTGCCCGCCGCCTGCCTGGACTACAATTTTGCAACCATGGCGTAGCTGCCGTCCGGGTTGAAGGTGACAAGGGCGTCGATAAAGTAGGCTTGCACGTTGCCGCCCAGCATTTTCACGGTATCGAAGGCCTCACCGGCGCGGGCGCCGGTGCCGCAGACGAATATCACCGGCTTGTCCGCAGGCAGCGTGGAAATCCTTTTCTCGAGCTCGTTCATCGGGATATTGACGGCGCCCTTGATGGTCCCGGCGGCGAACTCTTTTGGATCACGCACGTCGACGAGCATCACCGCGCCGGGGTTCTCCTTCCAGGTCTTCTCGAACGAGGCGATCGTGATCGTTCCCTTCTCCTTGCCGGGCACCAGGGCCGCGACCGACGCTGCACTGCCGCCGGCCGCAGCGGGAGCCGCGCCGGCGATTGGCGCGGCGCCATGCAATTTATTCCATTCCGGATAGCCCGGCGGGTAGGTCAGCACGTTGGTATAGCCGAGTTTGCGCGCTTTTTCCGCGGATTTGTCGGACAACACGCATGACATGCCGCCGCAGTAGTAGATCAGCGTGGCCGCCTTGTCCGCCGGCAGCTTGTCGACGTTCTTGTCAAAGGCGCTGTCGGAGATATTGATTGCGGTCGGTATCATGCCTTTGTCGGCAACGCGCTTCGGCCGCGCATCGATCAGCGTGTAGGCCGCTTTTTCGTCGATCAGTTTCTCGATGTGTGCGGCGGAGACCGAAACCGGCCCGCCCTTTTCCTTCCAGTCAGGCATCCCGGCCGCATAGACTCTTATGTTGGTATAGCCTAGCTTTTCGGCCTTGAACGCCGAATTGTGGCTGAGCATGCATTTGACTCCGCCACAGTAAAACAGCAGCAAGGTCGCCTTGTCGTCCGGCAGTTTGGAGACCTGCTTGTCGAATTGACTGTCGGGAATGCTTACCGCGCCGGGAATGTGTCCTGGGTCGTACTGGCGGGCCGCCGGGCGCGAGTCGATGATCATCACGCCTTTTTTGAGCGGGATATCCACGTTCTGCTGCATGAAGTCGAAGTCCGCCAGCGTTTTGTACCATCCCTCCTTGGCCTGAACCGCAGCGCTGTCGGCGGCGGCAGCCGGGTTCGGGAAAGCCAGCGGATAGGCGAGCAAGGCTGCGAGGACCGCAACCAATCCATACACGGGTTTTACTTTCATGGTTTTTCCTTTAGCTTTTGATGAGAATTGGATTGATCAGCTGCAGCTCGCCGGAGAGTCGCCATCCTTGGCGCCCTTAAGCAAGAAAGCCTTGATATCTTCGGCCAGCTCCTGGTCCGGTACATCGGCGAATTTTTCCGCTGCCCTGTTGCTGGATTTGATACTGGCGCGATAGGCCTTGCTTACATACTGCTTGACCGTGTCCTTGCCCTTGGCATGCTTGTCCGCCGCGAGATAGGCCGTCCACTCGGCCATGGTCCTGGAGCTCGGATTGATCGAGCCGATTGGCTCCGCCGTATGGCAGGAGGTGCATACGCTGCGGTAATAGATGCGGCCGCGCTTCCAGTTGGCGTCATAGGCGAACGCCGAAGCGGTGAACAGGAAAAGTGCCGCAGCGACGGTGAGTGATTTGCTGAGTGTCATGCTTTGAATCCTTGCAATAGTGAAGTTGTTCGAGTAATAGCCTTCGTCGCCGCGGGTCGTCATGGACTGTGTGCCGGTGGGTCGCCTTATGAACGCTGGTGTTGCGAAATGCGCGGTTGAATAATTTTCTTCCCATAGGCTGGCGTTCATTTGACGAAAGTCAAAAAATCCTTGAGCAGCGCCTTCGCGTGCCGGGATCGCGCTCAGTCCGGTGGTCTTGTTGGCGCTCCGCAAGCAGGATCAAATTGCCAGGGTTTGCGGTAAGCTAAGAACCCGTTACAAGATGAGTTTTGCAACGGCAGATTTGGGAGAGCATGAGGGGGGGTATCCTCTCACTTTGTAATTAACCTTAAGGTGTTTTGAGCTACCGGGCCGCGCGCTGGCCTTAACCCGGGCAATATGGAAAAAGTACGCGTATCCAAGCTGATGTCGCAACAAGGGCTGTGTTCGCGCCGCGAGGCCGATAGTTATATCGAGCGCGGCTGGGTATTCGTGGATGGCCAGCGCGTTACCGAGCTCGGCACGCGCATCGATCCGGCGAGCAAGATCACCTTGAACAAGGCCGCGCAGGCGAGCCAGCTGGCGCGCGTGACCTTATTGCTGAACAAACCGGTCGGCTACGTGTCGGCACAGGCGGAGCCAGGCTACAAGCCGGCAGTGACTCTGATCGGCACAGATTCGCATTTTTCCGGCGACCGCTCGCCGCTGGCTTTCACGCCGATGCACCTGAGGGGCCTGGCGCCGGCTGGGCGGCTGGATATCGATTCGCAGGGATTGCTCGTCCTGACGCAGGACGGACGCATCGCCAAGCAGTTAATCGGCGAGAACTCCGAGATCGAGAAGGAATACCTGGTGCGCGTGCAGGGTCGGCTGTCCAGAGCCGGCCTGGCGCTGCTCAATCACGGCTTGTCGCTGGACGGGGAGGCGCTGCGGCCGGCCCAGGTCGGCTGGCTGAATCAGGACCAGCTGCGTTTTGTTTTGCGACAGGGCAAGAAGCGCCAGATCCGGCGCATGTGCGAGTTGGTCGGTCTGGAGGTGGTCGGCTTGAAGCGGATTCGTATCGGCAAGGTGAAATTGGGCGATCTTCCCTTGGGACTATGGCGTTACCTGAGGGAAGGCGAGGTTTTCTAGACGGTCGGAGTGTCGCGGCCTGGATCAGCCGCGCGCCTTGATGGCGTCGGCGCGTTCGCACAACTCGCGCAGGTGGCGGTCTTCGATGCCGCACGCGCGCAGGGCTTCGGCGGTGTGCACCAGATAGTCCAGTCCCGGTCCCATGCGGCCGTGGCAGGTCGTCAGCCGCTCGACAATGGCCTCCGGTGACAGGCGGCCGGCATAGGCCGGGCCGGCGCGGTTGATGGTGAACGTGATGGCGCGAAACTGGCTTTCGCCGTCGCTCACCGTCACCCAGCGTGGAATATAGGCGCCCAGCAGCATTTCGCGCCGCCACACCAGGCGCAGTTCATTTTCGGCGTGATCCGTTGCGATGCGATAGGCGACGCCGCGGCAGCGCCCGCCGCGGTCCAGACCCAGCACCAGACCGGGACGGTCTATCGTGCCTCGGTTGATGCGTGACCAAAGACAAAAGCTGCGGTGATAGCCGTGGGTGGTGACCACGCGTTTTTCTTCGAAATGGAACAGCGGATTCCACACCAGCGAGCCGTAGCCGAATATCCAGCAGTCTTCGTCGGTCTCGCGTGCCTCCAGTATCTGCCACAAGGACTCCTGCAGTTCGGCGTCGGTCAGCAGATGTTGGCCGAGCGGGGTCAGCGCCAGTTCCTGGCGGATGCGGTCGCGCTCGAGGTCGATGCGTGTGAGGCCCATGCGAAGCGGATTCTATGCGGCTCTGGCGGTGCGCTCTAGCGGTGCCTTGAATTTTGCCAGCAGTTCGGCGCGTTGTTTTTCCGCCAGTTTGAGATGGCGCATTTTTACGTGTCCATAGCCCCGTATCGTTTCCGGAATGCTGGCGATCTCGACAGCGAGCGCGTGCTTGTCAGGTGTCAGCCCGGCCAGCAACTGCTCCACCGTGTCCGCGTACTCGGTGATCAGCGCGCGCTCGCCGCGCCGCTCCTCGGTGCGGCCGAAAATATCGAACGCCGTGCCGCGCAGGCCCTTGAAGCCCGCCAACAGCCCGAAGGCGCGCATCATCCATGGGCCGAAGGTGGATTTCTTCGCTTCGCCCGTCGCCGGATCAGGCTTGTTCAGCATGGGTGGGGCGAGATGAAATACCACTTTGTAGTCGCCCTCGAACATACCCTCGATCTTTTGCATGAACGCTGGGTCGGAGTGCAGCCGGGCGACTTCGTACTCGTCCTTGTAGGCCATGAGCTTGGCGTAATAGCGCGCGACGGCCTCGGTGAGCCTGGTTCCACCGACTTTCTCCGATTCGATCCGGCGCACTTTCTCCACCAGCGATTTGTAGCGCGCCGCATAGGCGGCGTCCTGGTACGCGGTGAGCAACTCGACGCGCCGCGCCATTAGTTCGTCTAGGTTGCGCGACAGATGCTGGCTGAGCGGAATCACCGCGGCCGGTGTGGCTATCTTCTCCACCCGCGCGAGATCGACCGCCGCGCGCCTGCCCCAGACGAAGCTCTTCAGATTGAATTCGACCGCCACGCCGTTCAGCTCCACCGCCCTCTCTATCGCGGCGCTCGATACCGGCACCCAGCCTTTTTGCAGGGCGTAGCCGAGCATGAACATATTGGTGGCGATGGAGTCACCCATCAGATTGGTGGAAATGCTTCCCGCGGCCACGAAGGCGACATTGACCTTGCCGCAGGCCTCGGCAATGTCGTGCTCCAGCTTGCTGCCGTGTAGTTGCCAGTCAGGATTGCGCACGAAATCGGCAGTCGGCGCGGTGGTGGCGTTGATCACCGCGCGCGTCCTGGCTTGGCTCATCTTGGCCAGGGCGTCCGGGGCGGCCGCCACTACCAGGTCGCAGCCGATCACCAGGCTCGCATCGCCGGTGCCGATGCGCGCCGCGTGCAGGTCTTCGGGCCGCTCGGCGATGCGCACATGCGACATCACCGGGCCACCCTTTTGCGCCAAACCCGACATGTCCAGCACGGTCACGCCTTTGCCCTCGAGGTGCGCCGCCATTGCGAGTATCTGGCCGATGGTGACGACGCCGCTACCGCCTATGCCGGTCACGAGCACGCCGTAGGCCTGTTCTATGGCCGCTGGCGCGGGCTCCGGCAACGCCGGAAAATCATCGGCTGCCTTCGCCATTCCCGCCTTGCCCTTCTTAAGCGTACCCCCCTCTACGGTGACGAAGCTCGGGCAAAATCCCTTGACGCAGGAATAATCCTTGTTGCAGGTCGACTGGTTGATGCTGCGTTTGCGGCCGAATTCGGTCTCCAGGGGCTCCACCGACAGGCAGTTGGACTTGTCGCTGCAGTCGCCGCAACCCTCGCACACCATCTCGTTGATGACGGCGCGCTTGGCCGGATCGGGAAAAGCGCCGCGTTTGCGCCGGCGGCGTTTTTCCGAGGCGCAGGTCTGGTCGTAGATGATCGCAGAAACGCCCGGAAGTTCGCGCAACTCGCGCTGCACCGCGTCGAGCTCGTCGCGGTGGCGCACGGTGACACCCGCAGCCCAGTTGATGCCTGCAGGATATTTCTGCGGCTCGTCGGTGACGATGACTATCGGGTTCACACCCTCCGCGGCGATCTGGCGCGAGATCGAGGCCGGATCGAGCGGCCCATCGTGCTTCTGGCCCCCGGTCATGGCCACGGCGTCGTTGTAAAGAATCTTGTAGGTCATGCTGACCTTGGCCGCGCAGGCAGCGCGGATGGCCATCAGCCCCGAGTGGTAATAAGTACCGTCGCCGAGATTGGCGAAAATGTGTTTGGTGTTTGAGAACGGCGCCTGGCCGATCCAGGGCGCACCTTCGCCTCCCATGTGGGTGAACGTCGACGTGCTGCGATCCATCCACACCGCCATGAAGTGGCAGCCGATGCCGGCGGTGGCGCGGCTGCCTTCGGGCACGCGGGTGGAGGTGTTGTGCGGACAGCCGGAGCAGAAATAAGGTTGGCGCAGCGTTGCGACCTGCGGCGTTGAGAGCGCTTTCTCCTTGAATTCGAGAAACGCGAGGCGCTCGCGGTAGCGCCCGCCCAGTTGTGCGTCCATGCCGAGCTTGGCGAAACGGCTGGCGAGTGCCTTGGCGATGATCGCCGGCGACAGTTCATAGCTCGCCGGCAGCAACCATGTGCCGGCGGGCTGCCCGGCAGCACGGCTCCATTCGCCGTTGTCGTCGAACTTGCCCACCACACGCGGCGCGCGCTGGTCTGCGCGCCATGCGTACAATTCTTCCTTGATCTGATACTCGATCAGCTGGCGCTTTTCCTCCACCACGAGGATTTCTTCGAGGCCCTCGGCGAATTTGCGCGCACCCTGCGGCTCCAGCGGCCAGCTCATGGCTACCTTGTACACACGGATGCCGAGATCGCGCGCGGCGTTCTCGTCTATGCCCAGGTCGGCCAGCGCCTGCATGGTGTCGCCATAGGACTTGCCCGTGGTGATGATGCCCAGGCGCGCGCGCGGCGAATCCCAGATGATGCGGTCTAGGCCATTGGCGCGCACGTAGGCGAGCGCGGCGTAGACCTTGTAGTCGAGCAGGCGCACCTCCTGATCGAGGATGCCGTCGGGCCAGCGTATGCTCAGTCCGCCCGGGGGCAGTGCAAAATCCGTCGGAATCTTCACCTGCACGCGATGCGGATCTATCGAGACCGAGGCGCCGGATTCGACCACGTCGGTGACGCACTTGAATCCGACCCAGAGACTGGCGTAGCGCGACATGGCGAAGCCGTGCAGGCCGTAGTCCAGATATTCCTGCACGTTGGCGGGGTTGAGCACCGGGATGCAGCACGCCTTGAGTATGTGCTCGCTCTGATGTGCCAGCGTGGATGACTTGGCCGCGTGATCGTCTCCGGCGAGCACCAGTACGCCGCCGTACTTGGAGGTGCCGGCGGCGTTGCCATGCTTGAATACGTCTCCGCAGCGGTCCACGCCCGGACCTTTGCCGTACCAGATCGAGAACACGCCGTCGTACTTGGCATCGTTGAACAGGTTGAGTTGCTGCGTACCCCAGATCGCGGTCGCGGCCAGGTCTTCGTTCACGCCGGGCTGAAACTTGACGTGATGGGCCTCGAGATGCTTTTTCGCGCCCAGCATCCCCTGGTCGATGCCGCCCAGCGGCGAGCCGCGATAGCCCGAGATGAACCCTGCGGTGTTGAGGCCGGCGGCGAGATCGCGTTCGCGCTGCAGCATGGGCAGGCGCACAATGGCCTGGGTGCCGGTGAGGAACACGCGGCCGGAATCGAGCGTGTACTTGTCGTCCAGCGTGACTTCACGAGACTTGGCTGGGGCATTCATTGGGGGGCTCCTTGCCGATGAGGCTGTCGCCGCAGGCTGCGGGCGACGCATTTTTTGACAGCTAGTATATGCCGGGGTTGCAGAAATTTCTTGCTTTTTTGCGCTCGGAAACGGACCCTTCGGCGCTTAATAAATGGCGAAAACGGGAGAGGGAGAGGTGGTCCGTCTGGCGGCGATCGCGGCGAAGCCGCGGTATGAAATTCTGTACCCTGTTTCTGTTGCGGAATACTGTCGGTGCAAGCGGTCTGACGCAATCAATGCCGGAGGCCACCGCGGTCTACGCGGTGAGCCAGCGGCGCAGGGCCGCATTTACTTCCGCTGGCCTTTCCAGCGTGGAGAGATGGCCGCAGTCTTCGATCACTTCAAGACGTGCGCCGGCTATGGCCGCAGCAATTTCCTCGTGCCGCGCAAGCGGAGTCCGTTCATCCTGCCGGCCGCAGAGCACCAGCGTCGGGCAGTCGATCGCGGGGAGCAGTCCCAGGCTGTCTGCGCGGCTCACGATGGCCTTTTCCTGGCGCACGAAAGCGTCCTTGCCTATGTTCTCCGCCATCGCTCTGATGACGCCGGCGAGCGCGGGTTCGGCCAGCCGCGAGGGATGCAGGTACAGTGGTAGCAGGATCTCGGTGATCCAATGGAACTCGCCGGATTCGGCCAGCGCGATGAACTCCATGCGCTGCAGTGTTTGCTCGCGCAGATCGGCTGTCGCGGTGGTGTCGAGCAGCGCCAGCCGGGTGACGCGACGCGGCGCCTGGCGCATGATTTCGAGGGCGACAAAGCCGCCCATCGATAGACCGGCGAGCGCGAAGCTCGCGAACGGCGCGTCGGCAAGCACGTCGCGCGCCACGCCGGCCATGGTGTCGGAGCGCGTATGGTCGGCGATCCAGATGTCGGCGGTATCGCTGAGGTTTTCGACCTGGTGCCGCCACAATTGCGCGTCGCACAGCAGGCCAGGGACCAGAACCAGGGGAGGTCTTTCCATCGGTGTTACCCAAGAATTGTCTTTCGGGAGAACGGTTTAAGCTCTCATTACGTGCCAAAATGCGATGCATCGGCCAGTGCCGGAGGGCAATATCGCCAGCGTATCGGATTGGCGGAATAGCGCAACAAGCGTAGGGAACAATGCAATGAACGCCAACACCAGCCGGCCGCCGGAGCGCCGCGCGAACGCGCCGCCAGAGGAAAGTCCGGGCTTGTTTGACTGCCTGAGGGAAAACGAGCATAATCGCCCGTTTCGTTCGGAGGGGTGCCCGAGTGGTTAAAGGGGGCAGACTGTAAATCTGTTGGCCTTGCGCCTACGTTGGTTCGAATCCAACCTCCTCCACCAAGTCTTCTTGCACGGCGCGGGTTGGCAGTATGCGTTGGGCGGCGAAAGGGTTCGGTCGTGAAATGCGGGTGTAGCTCAATGGTAGAGCAGAAGCCTTCCAAGCTTACGACGAGGGTTCGATTCCCTTCACCCGCTCCAATCCCCTCGGATCGCGATATATTCTGGCTTGCAGTGCGCGCCGCGAGGCGGTATCCGGGCGCCCAGAATATCACCGTGTATGACGACGGCGAACGACCCGGCTGCCGTAATCCGGGGCACCGCAACCTGGGATTTGGGAAACTA
>JAENXP010000257.1 GCA_016649475.1 Burkholderiales bacterium
CCCGTTCGGCGGCCAGCCGCGCGCGCTCGGCGGCCACCGCGGCGCGCTGCGCCTCGAACTCCTGCACCGCCAGTTCGGCGTCGCGCCGGTCGATTTCGAGCAGCACGGTCGCGAACTCGACCGTCTGTCCCTCGGCCACCGCGACCCGCGTCACCCAACCGGCCACCCGGCTCGCGACCGTCACCATGTCGGCGCGGATGCGCGCATCCTCCTCGTGCAGGAACAGCACGCGCTCGCGGAATTCGCGGTAGCCGAAAACACTCGCGGCGAGCAGCGCGCCAGCCAGGATGATCAGGTTGAGCGGCGGCCAGCGGCGGCGTGCCACGCGCTCTGCAGACCCGGTGGATTCAGATTTCGGCACGGAGGGATATCGGATCCGGTATCTATTCGGATCGCGGACTGCGCGAATATGCACTCATGCTCATGCCTGGCCCTCTGTTACAGCAAACCGCCGGAAACTCGAACAGTCGTTATTGATTCACTGCCGGGCAATCTACAACAATGAATCAAGCGGCGCAATGAAGCGCCCTAGCCCCTTGCGCTCGCGACGTCCGGGGATATCGCCCCCCGGACCCTGCGCATGCGCCGCGCGCCCGGCACATCGCTCAAACGCAGCGGCTCCAGCCTGGGGGCTCCAGCCATAGTTAACCCAGCGCACATTGGGGTCCATGCGTAGGGTGTGTGGGGGTTTTACCCGCTGACCGGCAACGGTCGAACGGTTACATTGGAGGCGTTTTCTCCTCCTTGAAGCTCCTTTAACCCGCTACGGCGGGTTCTTTTTTTGGTGCGCCCCCGATTGCCCACCAGTCCAGGAGTCCTTTGCAGGACCCGGGCCAGAGAATCAGGCGGCGAAACTCTGCGCGTCCGCGTTCAGCTTTTCTTCGCGCGCGCTGCCGCCATGGCTTCGGTGGCGGACTTGCGCTCGTCGCTCATTTTCCTGAACGCCGGGCGCTCGTTGAGCATCTTCAGGTAGGGCTTCACCGGGGCACAGTCATCGAGCACGTCGCGCCCGTAGACGATTTTGCTGGAGAGCGACACCAGCGGCAGATGCACGCCCGCGGCGCAGTCGGCATAGGTCAGATCGGCGCCGGCGACGAAGGGAGTGAACTTCGCCAGCTGCTTGAATGCGCGCACGCCCTTGGCCAGGTCCTTTTCCACATGCTTCTTGATCTCGTCGGAGACCGTGCCGCCGAAGAAAGCCTGGGTGTACAGGCGGCGCGCCACCAGTTCCATGTGCAGTTCCATAACCGTGATGAGTTCGCGCACCCGCGCGCGCGCGAACACGTCCTTCGGATAGAGTGGATTGGCCGGATAGTGGTCCTCGAGGTATTCGCAAATCACCTGCGATTCACACAGAAACTCGCCGTCGATTTCGAGGTAGGGCACCTTGCCCATGGGCGAGCGCTTGCGGTATTCCTCGTCCTGCGAAGTCGGGCAGTAAACTTCCTCGAAAGGGATGGCCTTTTCCAGCAGCGCCACCTTGACCTTGTTGTAATAGTTGCTGACTGCAAATCCGCCCAGCTTCAACATGATTGCTTCCCTCTTGGATCGGTTAGGTTCAGGCCGTCTTGGCCGACTTGGGCACGCTCATGTGCTTGGACAATTCCAGCTTGGCGATGGCGTTGCGGTGCACCTCGTCCGGGCCGTCGGCAAAGCGCAGCGTGCGCGAATGCGCGTACATCATGGCGAGCGGGAAGTCGTCGGACACGCCGCCGCCGCCGTGCGCCTGCATCGACCAGTCGATCACCTGCAGGGTCATGGTGGGCGCGAGCACCTTGATCATCGCAATCTCGGCCTTGGCCACCTTGTTGCCCACGGTGTCCATCATGTAGGCGGCGTTGAGCACCAGCCAGCGCGTGGAGTCGATCATGATGCGCGCCTGGGCGATGCGCTCGCGCGTCACCCCCTGCTCCGCGATGGTCCTGCCGAATGCGACGCGCGCGAGCGAGCGCTTGCACATGAGTTCGAGCGCGCGTTCGGCCACGCCGATCTGGCGCATGCAGTGGTGGATGCGGCCGGGTCCGAGGCGCCCTTGCGCGATCTCGAAGCCGCGGCCTTCGCCGAGCAGGATATTGGATGCCGGCACGCGCACGTCCTTCAATTGAATTTCCATGTGCCCGTGCGGCGCGTCGTCGTAGCCGAACACCGACAGCGCGCGCACCACCTTCACGCCGGGCGCGTCGGCCGGCACCAGGATCATCGACTGCTGGCTGTGCCTGGGCGCATCCGGGTTGGTCCTGCCCATGACGATGTACAGCTTGCAGCGCGGGTCGCCGCCGCCGGAGGACCACCACTTGCGCCCGTTGATGACGTATTCGTCGCCCTGCTTCTGGATGCTGCACTGGATGTTGGTGGCGTCGCTGGAGGCAACGTCGGGCTCGGTCATGAGAAAGGCCGAGCGGATTTCACCGCGCAGCAGGGGCTCCAGCCACTGGCGTTTGTGCTCTTCGCTGCCGTAGCGCTCTATGGTCTCCATGTTGCCGGTGTCCGGCGCCGAGCAGTTGAATACCTCGGCCGCAAAGGTCACCCGCCCCATGATCTCGCACAGCGGCGCGTATTCGAGGTTGGAAAGCCCCTCGGGTGCGCGTTTGGAATGCGGCAGGAACAGGTTCCACAACCCGGCGGCGCGCGCCTTGGGCTTGAGTTCCTCGACGATCCTGGTCGGGATCCACTGATTGCCCTTCTTCCGGTTCTCCAGTATCTCCGCGTGGAAGCGATGCTCGTTCGGATAGATATGCTCATCCATGAAGGCGATGAGTTTGGCCTGCATGGCCTTGACCTTGTCGGTGTATGCGAAATCCATATTCTTGCCTTTCGTAAAAAAAAAGGTGCTGCGGAAGCTGCCGGGCTATTTTCCGGCGGCGATGACTTTTTGCGCGTATTCCCAGGCCATCGTCGCCAGGGGCTGCACGCGCGCGCCGGCGTCGGCTGCGTGTGCGCTGGCGGCGGTGCCGTCAACCGAGCGCTTCTTGATGCCCTGAAGGATGGCGGCGATGCGAAACATATTGTATGCGAGGTAGAAATCCCAGTTGTCGATGCGCTCGCGCCCGGTACGCCGGCAGTAATCGGCGACGTAGTCCTGCTCCAGGGGTATGCCCAAGGCCGCGAGATCGAGCCCGGCTATGCCGCGGAACTGTCCCGGCGGAATGCGCCAGCTCATGCAGTGATAGGAAAAATCCGCCAGCGGATGGCCCAGCGTGGACAGTTCCCAGTCGAGAATCGCGAGCACCCTGGGCTCGGTCGGGTGGAACAGCAGATTGTCCATGCGGTAATCGCCGTGCACGATCGCGGTTTCGTCACCGGCGGGAATGTTGTTCGGCAGCCAGGCGATCAGATTGTCCATGGCCTCGACTTTTTCCGTCTCGGACGCCTGGTACTGCTTGCTCCAGCGCCCGATCTGGCGCGCGAAATAGTTGCCCGGCTTGCCGAACTCGGCCAGTCCTATGGCGGCGTAATCGACGTTGTGCAAGGCCGCGATCACCCGGTTCATTTCGCCGTAGATCGCGGCGCGCTCGGCCATGCTCATGCCGGGCAGCGACTGGTCCCACAATACGCGGCCTTCGACACAATCCATGATGTAGAAAGCGCGCCCGATCACGCCCTCGTCCTCGCACAGGGCGTAGGTCCGGGGCACCGGAATATCCGTCTTCCCGAGCGCGCTGATGACGCGAAACTCGCGATCCACCGCATGCGCGGAGGGCAGCAGCTTGGCCGCGGGGCCGGGCTTGGCGCGCATCACATAGCGCTTGCCGCCTGCGCTGAGCCGATAAGTCGGATTGGATTGGCCGCCCTTGAACTGCTCGGCTTCGAGGCTGCCTGCGTAGCCCTCCACGTGCGCGCGCATATAAGCGTCCAGTCGCGCGACGTCGAAGCGCTGTTTCTCCGCCACCGGCATGGTGCCGATGAAATGATCCATCACCGCTTCCTCTATTCCGTTAGCCTGCCCGCAATCCTAGCACGGCTCGCACCCGCGCCCGAAGCCGAAGACCAAGTTCATGAATATGCGGGGCATTCGAATTTGCGCTGGCGCGCCGCCTGCGCGCATACTGTCGCGGGAGCCTGGTGCAACTCAGCGTCATGCGCGGCGCCCGCACATTTCACAACAATCAATGGAGGACAGCATGCCCCTGATTCAGGTCGATATGTTCGAAGGCCGCGGCCCCGAAATCAAGCGCGAATTCGTCGAGGCGATGACGCGCGAAACCTGCCGCGTGCTCAAATGCGAACCGGGCGCGGTGCAAATCATTTTGCGCGACGTGAAAAAATCCGACTGGGCCACGGCCGGGGTGCTCTGGTCGGAAAAAAAATAGCCGGTCTCGCGCAATCAGCTTAGCGCGCCGCGCGCGCTCACCGGCCACAGCGCTTCGACCACGCCGCGCCGCGTACACACGAACCAGTCGTAGAGATTGACCGTGGGGTCGCAGTGACCCGGCACCAGCAGCAGTTTCGCCCCCAGGACGGGGGCGTTCGTCCCCGGCGCGATGACGAGCACGCCGTGTTCGTCCGACGCCTTGACGTATTCCACGCCGGCCAGGTCCCACAGCTGCGGCATGCCCGAATCGACGCTCGAGGCCTTGAGCCCGGCATCCACCACCGCGCGCGCTGCATTCGGCCGGCTCATCACCGTGGTCAGCACGAACAGGCTCTGCTCGAAGCGCGGCCAGCTGGCGTCGAATTCGTTGCGGTTGTAGTCGGCGTCCATGAAAATGTAGGACCCGGGCTGCAATTCGTCGTAGGCGCCGCTCGCGAGTTCCAGCGGAAAGCTGCCGGTGCCGGCGCCGGTTACCGTGTCGCAGGCGATGCCGTTCGCCTGGATCAACTCGCGCGTGGATTGCACCAGCGCGACCGCGCTGCCTATCGCGCTCCTGCGCTCGGCCACGCTGCGCAAATGCTGCGCGCCGCCATGGTAGGCCTGCAGGCCGGCAAAGCGCAGATTGCGACTGGCGGCAATAGCGCGC
>JAENXP010000851.1 GCA_016649475.1 Burkholderiales bacterium
CCGCGAAAGGCTCAAATCGTCGATTGCGCAAACAAGCGCTAATGCCCGTTCCCGCTTCGAGGGCGACTACTCGACTGAGTGAACAGTTGATATACTGCCTGCATATCACACACGCAAACAGGGAGTGCAAATTGGCACAGGCAGCCGCAGGCGCAGAGCGGAAAAAGCGCACCATCCAGGAAATCCGCGATTCCAAGAGTACCGGCGAGAAGATGGTATACATGTCGGTACCGGATTACACCGCCGCCAAGTGGGCCGAAACCGCAGGGGTGGACGTTGCCGTGGTAGGCGACAGCCTTGCGATGATCGCGCACGGCCACCCGAGCACCATTCCGGCCACGATGGACATGATGGTAATGCACGCAGCCGCCATCCGCCGCGGCGCGCCCGGAACCTTCGTGCTCGGATGCATGCCCTACCAGAGCTACAACACCGTCGACCGGGCACTCGTAAACGCCACCCGCTTCATGCAGGAGGCCGGCAGTGACGCGGTCAAGCCTCAGGGCGGAAAGTCCCAGGCCCACATTCTCAAGGCGCTGGTGGATGCCGGTATTCCCACCGCTTCCCACATCGGCCTTACGCCGCACACCATAGCCATGTTCGGCGGTTTCAAGATCCAGGGAAAAACCGCCGTCACAGCGATGAAAATCCTCGGCGACGCCCTCGCCATCCAGGATGCTGGCTGCTTCATGCTCGAGTTCGAGGCGGTGCCGGCCAAGATCGCGGCGGTGATCTCAAAGCAGCTCGAAATCCCCACCATAGGCATAGGCGCGGGCGTCGGCACCGATGGCCAGATACTGCTGTGCCACGACCTGCTGGGTGTTTTCACCGACTTCAAGCCGAAGTTTACCAAGCGCTACGCCAATCTGACCGAGGTGGCGGTGACTGGCATCAAGGCCTACATCGCCGACGTCAAGGGAGGAACGTTTCCGGACGACGACCACAGCTACGGCGTGGACGAGAAGGAATACGAAAAATTCCTCGACCTCGTCGAAAAGCGCAAGCATCAGTGACCGCGCGCAAGAAAGCCGGCAGAAAACCTGCCGGTGGCGCAAAGGAGCCCGGCCTCTCCCTGACCGACCGCGCCTACCGCGACCTGGAGGAGATGATAGTAACGCTGAAGTTGCCGCCAGGCAGCGCCGTGTCCGAAACCGCTCTGTCGCAGACCCTGGGGATAGGACGCACGCCGATACGCGAAGCCTTGCAGCGCCTGGCACGCGAGCGCCTGGTCGCCATCCTGCCGCGGCGCGGCATCATCGTTTCCGAAATAAACGTCAAGAGCCAGTTGCGCTTGCTCGAGGTTCGGCGCGAGGTCGAGCGACTGGTGGCGAGGAGCGCGGCGCGGCGGGCAAGCGAGGAGGAGCGGGCGCGCTTTCTCGAACTTGCGCGCCGATTCGAGCAGAGCGCCAAGACCAACGACGATGTTTCGTTCATGCGCGTGGACCGCGAGTTCAACGAATTCTCGGTGATGGCGGCGCGCAACGAATTCGCTGCCGGCGCCATGAGCCTGATGCACTCGCTGTCGCGGCGCTTCTGGTACATC